>CAZURY010000094.1:3686-7246 GCA_964623145.1 uncultured Desulfobulbus sp.
AATATGGAAACCCTGAACCAGGTACTTGACTGGATTTATTTTGGCGCAATAACGCCTGTCTTTCATGGTATTGGCTGGCTGCTCAGTCTTATTCTTATTCGTCCTCTTGCCTGGCTGCATACGCCAATATGGCTGCATGTAACCCTGTTAGGTATGGCTACCGCCATTTTTTCATTACAGATCCGTCACCTGCTTAAAGTAGACGAGAAAGTTGCCAGGTTTAATGCAATGTTTGCCGAGAAACGGCGGCGCCAACAGAATTTACAGTATGTTCCGGATAAGTATAGTCGTGAGGCCCTGTATCGGGTAACCGATGATGAGCTGAATAGTGATTTCAATACCTATCTGGCAAATCATTATGCTCGTTATGTTACTATCTATCTTCTGCCGGTTTTCCTTATCCTGGCTTGGCTCAATACAATTTTTTCAGATAGCGCGTTGAGATCTGCGCTTGGGGTTCCTTACGTTGTCACCGTGCCTGAAAACCATTTTGGAATTCGCGGACTGACTGTTACCGCTGTTTTTCTTCTCTCGTATCTCCTTGGTTTGATCTGCGGTTTTGTTTTGAAACGAAAACTCCGCAGGTGAAGTAAGGCTGTGTTTTTTTATTGCCATCCTTGTTTTTTTCACTGCCAGTGTTTATATCTTGCAAATAAAGATTTGCCGGATTTGTCACTGTCGCAAAAAAATGAAGGGGCGCAAGCTTTAACCTTGTGCGTATATGCTGCAAGCCAATGGCGCCCATGACAACACTTTTATTATTGCCGGCGAGTAACTTTCAGTACGATGACAAAGGAAAAAAATGAACGATCATATGCCAGGGTTATCTTCAACCGAAATGCTCGGTTGATTCTCCATGGCAAAACATACGAGCAACAACGTATCAGAAATCTCAGTCTGATAGGTATGTTTATTGAAGGGTCGTTTAGTGCGGAACTCGGAGAAATCTGTACCGTGGAACTTCAAGAATCCGGACGGCACACCTGCCTGACCCTGAACTTTTCCGCACGAATTGTCCGTGTGGATCCCGATGGCCTTGGTTTGGAGTTTCAAGATATGCAGTCTGACAGTTACATGTTTTTACAGACAATGATTCTTTATGCCACCCAGGATCCTTTGAGTGTAGCTGAGGAATTTCTAGAGGATTTCCCACAAAATACCGACGTCTCCTGTTGAGTTTTAACTCTTTTTTTCTATTTGTATCTCTGGAGATTAAGGATGCAGTTTATTTCTGATTAGAGTAGGTAGCGTGACAGGCAATTTATAACTTTGAGCGCATAAGTCCCCTGCCATGGGGCGCTGAGAAAAACTCCGAAAAATGCGTTTTTCTTGTTCAAGGTTTTCAGCCCGTTATGCCGGATTCTTATCTGGTTAATTTCTCTATCCTAATATAAACTATTTGTGATATCGTCTAAACCATGGCTGAAACAACCATCCTCGAAGAAGAATCATCTGCTTTCATACGACCCTTTGTCTTTCTCGGTGATCAATTTCTCTATATTGTCACTGACCTGGGGCGGATGGGAATTTTTTTATTTTCTTCTCTTGTCGGTATATTCAGGCATCCATTTCGTTTCAGAGAGCTGATAAAACAGCTGAATTTTATCGGTGCCGGTTCCCTGACTGTTATATTTTTTACCGCCCTCTCTTCAGGGATGGTTCTCGGGCTGCAGGGGTATTATTCTCTGCATAAATTTGGCGCCGAGGGCATGCTTGGTTCGGCCGTGTCTCTGACGCTGATTATGGAACTCGGACCGATACTGACGGCCCTTATGGTAACCGGACGCGCAGGTTCGGCCATGTGCGCCGAAATAGGCATCATGAGGATATCCGAGCAGATAGATGCCCTTGAGTGTATGGCGATTGATCCATTCCGTTATTTGATTTCTCCAAAGTTTCTTGCCGTTTTGATTTCCGTTCCTCTGCTGACAGCCGTATTTGACGTGGTCGGTATTTTTGGCGGATACCTTGCCGGAGTTGGATTGATGGGAGTCAATTCGGGGTCGTTTCTGTCGGGAATGCAACAGAGCGTAACCAACCATGATATACGACTTGGGGTTATAAAATCCTTTGCCTTTGCCCTCCTTCTGGTGTGGATTTGTTCCGGGCGCGGTTATTTTGTTCAGCAGATTCGCGGCGCCGGATTTGGAGCGGAAAGCGTCAGCAAGGTAACTACCCAGGCCGTTGTCCTCTCGTCTATTTCCGTGCTTATTTTTGATTATCTGTTAACAGCGGTACTTCTCTAACCATGCCGGATTCAATTGTCCAAAATGCGCCTGAAATAGCCATTGAATTTGATCAGGTCAGTAAATCTTTTGGTCAGCGCACGAGGAAACACCTGGTTCTCAATGAGATCAGTTTTACCATCCCTCGTGGTCTGACGACAGTTATTGCCGGAGGATCCGGTCAGGGCAAGAGCGTCACTTTGAAATTAATTCTTGGCCTGCTCTATCCCGACAGCGGCAGAATATTGGTGGATGGAATAAATGTTCCATCTTTAAATAAACGCGAATTGCTGAAACTGCGAACACGATTTGGTGTTTTGTTTCAGGGGTCAGCCCTGTTTGATTCGCTGACGGTATTTGAAAATATTGCGCTACCCCTTCGTGAAAGAACCGGAATGAGTGAGGATGAGATACGCGCCAGGGTACTTGCAACACTGGATCAACTTGATCTTACCGGTCATGAAGAGAAGTTTCCCGCACAGCTCAGCGGTGGCATGAAAAAAAGGGTTGGCCTGGCTCGAGCCTTGCAACTTGAGCCGGAAATAGTCCTCTTTGATGAGCCAACCACCGGACTTGATCCGGTAATGACAAGAGAGATATACCAGCTTTTTGATCATATGCAGAAACAGCTGGGTTATACAGCTGTTATTGTCAGTCACGATATTCCAGGCGTGTTTGATATAGCCGATCAGATCATACTGCTCAATAAAGGAGAGGTTGATGTCTTTGGGGACGTCAATGAAATCGTTCACTCGGAAAAACCTTATATCCGGGAGTTTGCAGAAATGACCATGGGTGATTTGTTTGCCCGTCCGGAAGAGGAGAAGTGTCACTGATGAAGAATACACGACTTGAATTTATTGTCGGCATCTTTCTTGTTTTAGGATTTTTAAGCTTTGGCTGGCTCGCTCTGCAGCTTGGTGAGGTGTCATGGTTGTCGTCCGGTCGCACGTATGTGATTTTTGCTGAGTTTGATAATATTTCCGGTGTCAAGACCGGCGCAGATGTGCAAGTAGCCGGGGTGGTCGTTGGTAAGGTGCGTGATATCACGTTAACTGATGATGACCTTGCGCGAGCTGCTCTGCAGGTAAATAAATCACTCAAAGTACCTGTTGACTCCATTGCCTCGGTAAAGTCCCAGGGAATAATTGGTGATAAATATATTCAACTCACCTTAGGGGGAGACGAGGAACTGTATACAGCAGGCGCTACTCTGACCGATACGGAATCATCGGTGGATCTGGAATCGTTGATTTCCAAGTTTGCCTTTGGCAAGGTCAAGTAGTGGGTTCCTTGACCATGAGGCATTTCGTTTAGTCGTGCAGTTTGCCTGCT
>CAZURY010000095.1:0-3918 GCA_964623145.1 uncultured Desulfobulbus sp.
TTATCTTGCCGTCCGGGGCCTGGTAGATGAGAATTTCGGAATTGGTCATCGTTGCACCGCCTGCTGGATGATGCGTACCTCTTCCACCGAATCCAGGGTTTCCAGGTTGCTGCGGATGGGGTGTTCCGGGTCGTAGAGCCGGTCAAATTCGGCCTGGATGACGGCCGGCTTTTCTTCCTGGTTCATATCATCCCCAAGGGGTCTGAGTCGCCCCAAATGGGCAAAAATACTTTATCTTGTTTTTCTACTCGGCTAAACGACATATTCTCTACCTGTGTATCGGTGTCATGATTGACCGCCGGCATAGCTACCGAATGATTCCAAGGCAGTCGGTTGAGTAAACGATGTAAGATACTCTTACTTTGTCTATTTTTCTTTGGGTTCTTTTTGCCATGAAGGCACCGGCATACAATGAAGTTGTTCAAATTCAGTAGTTCCAGCGTTCGGCGATGAAAAAGTAGCCTTGTCCTGGTAAAATTTCCTATGGATAATCGAATAATTAACAGCCCTTTTTAAACGCTCTCTCTGAACTTTTTCCTTTTATTTCTAAGCAATTATACAAATTCTAATTTAAAAATATCGTTTAAAAATCGTTTAAATCATTTTTATTATTAATATGTTGGCTGGCTGGAAAATTTTGTATGTCACTACTGGAAACGACAAAATCGTATCTTGTTAAATTTCCATTATTCTATTTTTTATAGCCAACGGAAAAGCTTCATTCCAGAAGTTTTTGAGAATCAATCGCACAAAGTTGGGTTAAATTTCCAGAGGTTACCCCCGAATGGGGTGACAAGAAGGAAAATGCCCCCTAAAAAACAAAACCCGCACGCTCACTTTCATGAGAGGCGTACGGGTGTGAATCAAAAAAACGAATTATTCCTTAATCAAGATATCGCAGATGGGCCATTTCCTGTACTTTCTGTTTAGCCTTTGCAAAATCAACAAAGGCCTGTTCAGTTTTCTCTTCCAGAGATGTACGTGCTCTGCGCACCTTTTCTTTAGAAGAAAACAGGCTGCCTGATTTTTTCATTTTAACTTTTTTTAATGATCGCATGTTACACCTCCTTGAGGTTATTCACATAACAAGGATATGGGATAAGAACGTCTGTGTCAAGAACACCAAACTTAAATCGTCCAGGGGCATCCGTCAAGAAACCCCGGTCATTCAACAAAAGAAAGGCCATCCTGGTGGAAAATTTACGGATGAAAAAATTTGCCCTTATAGTTTTGCCCGGATACTGCGCAAATTTCGGGAAAAAAGTTGAAATAGGTATCCCGATAATCCGTATCCACATAACCCTTTTCAAGCACAACTGTTTTTGCTGTACTATTCAAGTAATTTTGGATCTGTTCAGCATCCCGATGCGTGATATAACCTTCGCAAATACCATACAAGCTTTCCCAGTCATCATCAGATTCGAGTTGAATCAAGGTATGTTGTTCTTTTTCTAAAAATACGGGCACAATTTGTCTCCTCTACTGTGAGTAATGCCAAAAGCCTTCTAAACCGTCCAGGCATAAGATAAGGCCTCAGCCTGTCGCAGAATAAGCTTAATTGCGTCGTCACGCTTGTCCGGAGGATACTTGTATTTCTTCAGCAACCGTCTAACCATATTACGCATCTTGGCCCGTACACTGTCACGTACCTGCCAGTCAACCGTTGTGCTGGCCCGCAATTTTTCCGTCAGTTCATGGGCAATTTTCTTGAGCGTTTCGTCACCCAACTCCCGCACCGCGCTTTCGTTGTTGGCCAGGGCATCATAAAAAGCAATTTCATCGGGAGAAAGGCCTAGCTCTTCATCCCTTTTCATGGCAGCCTGGAAATCCCTGGCCATCTGTATAAGCTCTTCAATGACCTGGGCGGTCTCAATGGCCCGGTTATGGTATTTGCGCAGGGTTTCCAGCAACCTTTCCCCGTATTTCATTTCCTGGACGACGTTATTTTTCGTTCGAGCCTTAATCGCATCCCGCAAAAGTTTTTCCAGCAACTCCACCGCCAGATTCCTGCTCGGCATCCGCCGCACATCTTCCAAAAACTCATCGGACAAAAGGCTGATATTAGGTTTATCAAGTCCGGCCAGCTCAAATATGTCTGCGACCCCTTCGGCAATAACCGCGTTATCAAGGATTTGCTTAAGGACTGAATTTTTTCCTTCCTCGGTTCGTTTCTTATCAACCGTGGTATGTTTGATGATTACCGCCCTGATAGCCGATAAAAAGGCTATTTCCTTACGGAGTGCCATTGCCTCATCCAGGGTACTGCATAATGAAAAAGCCTTGGTGATGGCAGCCATGGCATCAAGAAAACGCTTTTTGCCGTCTTCAAGTCCCAGAATATGATTGGCGCCCATGGGAAGCAGCATGGTGGCGTGAGTTTCATAGTCGCTATAATCAAAACCATGCATCATCCCCCGCACCACTTCCAGCTTTTCCAGGAGCAGGGCAAAGGCCTCCTCCGCCAACAAGGTCGGCATTCCTTTTCCCCTGGAGTCGGTATAGACCTTCAAGGCCTGTTTTAATTCATTGCCGATACCGATATAGTCAACCACCAGACCGCCGGGTTTGTCTTTAAAGACACGGTTCACACGAGCGATAGCCTGCATGAGGTTATGGCCCCGCATGGGTTTGTCAACATACATGGTGTGGCAGCAGGGCGCGTCAAAACCGGTCAGCCACATGTCCCGGACAATGACCAGATTAAGTGGATCATCCGCATCCTTAAAACGTTTCTCCAGCCTCTTCTTGGTCTGCTTGTTGTAGATATGGGGCTGCAGGAGGGGCTTATCAGCAGCAGAACCGGTCATGATAACCTTGATGAATCCCTTTTCCGGGTCGGAATCGTGCCAATCCGGGCGCAATGCAGTTATGGCATTATACATACGGGCGCATATCTCTCGACTCATGCAGACGATCATTGCCTTGCCGGGGATCACCTTCGTCCGTGATTCAAAGTGATCGACCAAATCCCGGGCCACCTCTTGCAGACGTGGTTCAGAGCCCACCAGTTTCTCCAGGGCAGCCCATTTACTCTTGGTCTTTTCCCGAAGGCTGATATCTTCCTCATCTTCGATAACCTCTTCCACCTCATCGCTCAACTCTTCGATGGCCTCACGGTTAATATCCAACTTGGCCAGGCGGGACTCGTAATAGATCGGCACAGTGGCTCCGTCATCCACTGCGTCCTGGATATCGTAGATAGAAACATAATCACCAAAAACCGCGCGAGTGTCTTTATCTTCAAGGGAAATGGGAGTACCGGTAAAACCGATAAATGAAGCATTGGGGATGGCATCGCGCATGTGCTTGGCATAGCCGAAAATATATCTGCCTGTTTTAGTATCGAGCCGAGCCTTCAAGCCATACTGACTGCGGTGGGCCTCATCACTGATCACCACAATATTTGAGCGGGTACTGAGCACAGGGTGTGACTCTTCCTTATCGAGCAGGGAAAACTTCTGCACAGTGGTAAAGACAATACCGCCGGACTGCCTGGCTGCCAGCATTTCGCGCAGTTCATCCCGGCTGCCCGCCTGCACCGGTGTCTGCTTGAGCAGCTCCCGGGCATTGCAAAAAGTGTTGTATAACTGGCCATCCAGGTCGTTACGGTCTGTAACCACCACAATGGTCGGGTTATTCATCTCCGGTTGCTGTAAAAGTTTTCCGGCATAACAGCACATGGAGATACTCTTGCCCGAACCCTGGGTATGCCAGACCACTCCGGCCTTGCGGGAACCCGGTACAACCTCTTGGCCATAAGTTGCCCTTGGCTCGCCGGTCTGTGTATCTTCCGGCCGGCGGGAGGCTATCACTGTCGCCCGCACTGCTTCACGCACAGCATGAAATTGATGATATCCGGCAATTTTTTTAATTACGGTATCGCCTTCCTGCTCGAAGATGACAAAATAACGGATATAA
>CAZURY010000095.1:3928-7219 GCA_964623145.1 uncultured Desulfobulbus sp.
AGTTCCGGATCAAAAAATCCCTTGACCACTTTTTCCAGCTCATAAGTGAGTAATGGCTTGTCATCCGCATCCTTAATCGTACGCCAGGGCATGAACCATTCCTTGTTGGCGGTGAGTGAGCCGATTCGGGCGGTGATTCCGTCACTGACCACCAGGGCTTCATTACAGATAAAAAGATCGGAAATTTCATCCTTATAGGTCTGCAACTGGTTAAAAGCGTCCCATATATCAGCCTGTTCATCAGCCGGATTTTTCAATTCAATGACTGCAATGGGCAACCCGTTGATAAAAACAACCACATCAGGCCGCCGGTTCATCCTGGTACCCTGGATGGTAAACTGGTTGACCACCAGAAACTGATTATTGTGAAAATTAGTAAAGTCGATCAGCTGGGCATGGTCATGCCTGGTTTCGTCGCCGTCGTTGTATTCAACCGGTATCCCTTCCAAAAGCAAACGATGAAAGGTGCGGTTGTTGTGGATAAGTACCGGCGACTCAGGTTTGGTGACAGAGATAGCCGCCTCTTCCAAAACCGTCAGGGGAAGGTGAGGGTTGATCTTCTGCATGGCAGAAAGAAGACGGTCAGTCAGCACCACCAGACGGTAGTCGGCCCGTTCCGGTACCTCGCCGTCAGGGGCTATATCCGGGCCAAAATTGTACTCGTAGCCGCTTTCGCGGAACCACTCCAGGCAAAGCTGTTCAAGTTGGTCTTCGGTTATCATCAATTCATGCCCTCTTGCGGCTCTTTATCTTATCCCTTGACAAGTTATACCCGATGGCAATAGTATAAAGTAACTCATCGGCCATCCAGTTTTGGTGTAAGAGCCGAAGGAGATGGGTCTGCCATCTGAGCAGACCTTTTTTTATTGTATGCGGTTCGCATATTTTCTTTCAAAGTCATCTTTCATGGCTATCCACATAAAAAGATGTCATCATTCCTTGTCCCCGTCAGAGCGAGTTTTGTATGCCTGTTGTGGATGGGTTGGAACAGTGGGAAAAGCCAGCACAAGTTTTCCCTGCTCAACCAACGGTTTAAGGTACTGTTGTCGCAGGGCATCGGGCGAGCGTTTGACTAACTCTGCTAATACCTGCAAGGTCAAATAGTAGTTATTACACAACAGGAGAAGCATTTCCTCCATCTCCTCTCTGGGAATTTTTTTCTTTTTTTGTGCAAGAAACGCCTGCGATAACAATTCGTTATGAATATTGGAATCAAGCAGCTGGAGATTATCAATCAGGGGGCAAGAAAGACTGTGGACATAGAGCCAGCCTTTTGTTTCATTTCGCTTCGATTGTTTGGAGTTACTGCCCAAATGTTCGGAGATTCCGTCCAAATATTCGGAGCTTCCTTCTAAATATTCGGAGCTGATTACAGAATCCAGAGTCGCTTCACCAAAAACCTGGTCAGGTGTCGGCAGAGATTGGCCTGGGAGTTGATAAACCATACCACGACCATGGCCACAGGATTTTAGACAACCTGCCTTTACAAGCCGCTGAAACGCCAGGGTTAAATCATGCGCATGGTCAGTGGAAATCTCCATTATTCGATGATGGGTCACGACCTGCTCTGTTGCTGCAGTTGCCAGAATGAGTCGTTCAAGATTAGAAAACCTGTCAAAATCATGTCTCAGTTGCTCCCGGAGCCTCTGCACCACTTCGGGAGGAAAAAGATCGATCATCCGCAGTTCCAGCAAGGTTTGCTCAGGGTCATCTTTTTCATACAGGGCTGGAGGTCGCCAATCACCACTCTTCCATCCACTGTATATTTTCGGCACTCCGGATCCAGCTCGTTCGCCTAAGCCTATCATTAAAAACATCTGATGGATTATTCGGTTCCGGCAATCACTTTCACCACCCTTGATTGCCTGCTCGACCGGAATACGCATATTACCGGGATTGCGGAAGCCGAAGAGATCTGGCCGTTTGACGATCAGGACCGATACCCTTCCGCTGTAATCGGCATGAACCAACGTATTAACCAGAGCTTCACGGATAGCCTCATGGACCGGTGTATCTTCCCGTCGCTGTCCATCCTTGAGCGCAAACGGTACCTTCAGGTCAGTGGTGAGTTTCCGGTATACCCGCCGATAAAAATCAAAAAGATTACCGGACCAGGTACCATCCGGCACAAGACGATCTATCCAGCGTAACTCTGTTTTCGCCTCAGGCCGCTCCTGATAATCGACAAAGTAATGGGGTGCGGCATCCTGGATAGCCTCCCATTTTCCAAACATTAAGAGACCTGCCAAGGTGAGTCCTTCTTCACCGCTCTGTCGGTCACGTCGCCATCCCTTAAGACACCTTACTAACCCGGCATCGTCCTGCTCCAGCCAGATATGGCCGGGTTTTTCCGTCCGAAGCAACTGCCGGTACGCAAACAGGCTATCTACATCAATATCATCTATGCCGTACCCTGGCAGAATCCGGTTATCCCGTTCATCCTCCACCTGTTCGGCCAGCATTCTTTTAACCGTTTCATCGTTACAGGGGCGGTCGCCGTCATACAGCCGACGATAGGTGTTCCCCTTAAAGGGGTTGCCATTCAGGAAGACCGGTTTCTGTTTACGCCCGGCTGCAGGAATCCTTACCTGAATGAGATTACGTCCCTCAAGGGAAAGAATAGTGATATTTTGTTCTGAAAGAAGATTGACGCTGACTTTTTGACGATTATTGAGGTGGTTAAAGAGAATGGTAACAACACGCTGTGGATCCTGGATACCATGTAGGGAGAAGCGGCCCTGTCTTTCTTTCACGCCCAGCAGGACGATACCGCCATGGGTATTGGCAAAGGCGCTGTAGGTGGGCCAGAAATCAGCGGGCAACTGACCCTTGCCGTCTTTTCCGGCTGCCAACTTGCATTCCAGGTCAACGGTCTCGGAGAGGGTTGTGATGTCGGCAAGGGTACGGAGTTTGTTCATACCGCCTCCATCATTTTTTCTCTGGCATCTGCCACGCTGATCTCACCGGAAAGGAGTTTGGGAAGGAGGGTATCAAGAAGTTGGGCGAGGGTGACGTTTTCCTCTGTTCTGAATTTTATACCTTCAAATAACGGTTGTACAACTTTCCCAAAGTCTCGGTGAACCTCATCAGGTGCTTTTAAGAAGGGAATCATTTTCATATTTTTTTGATTTATCTTCAGCTGTACTGCACCAGTCACATAAGGGGCAATGACTGTGTCTTTGAGAAACAATAAAATATTTTCATCTGAGACAGGCCGTAATCCCTTTAAAATATGAGCATGGTTATTTACCCAAAATTTGCCCCACACATATTGAATAGTCGGATAGCCAT
>CAZURY010000096.1:0-7170 GCA_964623145.1 uncultured Desulfobulbus sp.
TCCCGATCATTTATATTTTCAGGGCAATAGACAAGCTTCTTCTGGTTCCATGAGCCAGGTAGTCGTACAACAATTTAAAGGCTTTTTTGATATGAGCAGATTTTTCTTTTTGATCAAACTATTCTTTTTCCCGGGATACGACTGATGCGGATACTGGTCATTGATGATGATGAACAGATGCGGGTTCTTTTACGCCAGGTTATGGAGTGGAGCGGTTATACCGTGGATGATGCTGAAAATGGTCGCAAAGGTATGCAGATACAGCGCCGGCGGCCTGCTGATCTTGTTATAACCGACCTGATCATGCCGGAACAGGAAGGGCTGGAGACTATCAGTATTCTAAAAAAAGAATTTCCCGACGTTAAAATTGTCGCTATCTCGGGAGGAGGGCGAATTGGTCCGGAGGCCTATTTGCCCGCTGCCAGGGAGCTTGGCGCTGATCTGGTTTTCAGTAAACCATTTGATGTTAAAGAATTTGTTTCAGCTGTCAGGGAGTTACTTGGAAATGACTGAGCATAAAGCCCTTGTTGTTGATAATAGTCCGGTCATCCTGAAAATCGTCTCCAAAACCCTTGAAGATGTCGGTTATTCCGTGCAGACAGCGGGTGACGGCCTGGAGGCATTGGATCTCCTCATGGAATTTCCACCGGATATCATCTTTACCGATCTGGTCATGCCTAAAATCGATGGAGCCAAGCTCTGTCACATAGTTCGTAAGACTCCTGGATACGAACAAATATTCCTTGTTGTTCTTTCCGGTATTGCCCTTGAAGATGATATGAATGTGCTTGAGTTGGGTGCGGATGTCTGTATCGCTAAAGGCCCGGCCGCGACAATGAAAAAACACATCCTTGCCGCCCTTGAACGCTTTGAAACAGGGAAAAGGGGCAGTACCCACATAGAAGGATTGCAGGGATTATTCCCGAGAGAAGTGACCAGCGAGCTGCTGGTCAATAAACGGCACAATGAAGTTATCTTTGAGCGGATGACCGAGGGCGCTTTTGAGCTGGATGGCTTTGGCAGAATCGTGCGCGCAAATTCCGTATGCTGCCACCTGTTTACAACTGTTGAAGCTGAAATACTCGGGACACGGCTCATTGATCTCCTGCCCGGGGATCACCGGCTGCAATTTGGCCTGTGGCTCGATAGTCTCCTGCCGAATAATGAGGTCGAACCGCTCGTCTTTGATTATGCCGATCCGGTATTCCTTGATCAATATCAGGTAACCTTTAATCTTGTTCCGATCTTTGAGGAGGGCCAGCTCTCCGTTATCGGCATTATGAAAGATGTTACCGAACAAAAACGGATGGACGCTCATAAGCTGCAGTTGGAAAAAGAGCTGCAGCGCATCAGAAAACTTGATGCCATGGCGACCATGGCCGGTGGTATCGCCCATGACTTTAACAACCTGCTGACCATTATCAACGGCAATGTTGAAATGGCAAAAATTCTCTCCCTTGATGAAAAGGTCAATCAGCTTCTTGCCGAGACCGGTAAGGCACTGCAGCTGACCACCGGACTCATTCGGAGATTTTCTACATTTTCAGATAATTATCTGCCTTCAAAATCACTGGTGTGTGTCGATGAGCTACTCTCCGGTCTCCTCGAAAACGAACTTGCCGGTACGGATGTCAACCTGCAGCTGACCTCTGATGGACAGGTGAGTTATGTTGACCTTGATGTCGATTTGATGATCCAGGTTTTTCAGAATATCATTCTCAATGCCATCGAAGCCATGAACGGTCAGGGACAGCTCACCGTTGATCTTGCCGAAATCAATGGCCTTGATGAGGCGGAGATGACCGGTCTACGGGTTTCCGGAGGAAAATTTATTCGCATCCGCATCACGGATACCGGTTGTGGAATGGATGAGGCAATGCTGGAGCGTATTTTTGATGCTTATTTTTCAACCAAACAAAAGGGAACCCAGAAGGGTATGGGACTGGGTCTGACCATTGCCCATGCCATTGTCAAAAAACATGGCGGTCTGCTTAAAATCGATTCCCGGGCCGGGGCCGGTTGTACGGCCACAATATATCTGCCCGTAGGGCAGGGCGCTAAACGCTGCGCCAGTGGTGATGCCGACAGGCAGCAGTTCCGGGTTCTGATCATGGATGATGATGAATTGATGCAGAGGATTTTCAGTAAAATGTTTGAACAGTTTAACTGCGATGTAACAACTGTTGAAACCGGGGAGCAGGCTGTTGGTGCGTTTAAAGATCAGTTGGCTGTCGGTCATTCCTACGATCTGGTACTTCTTGATTTGCTGGTTGAAGGAGGCATGGGTGGCATTGAAGCAGCTGCCGGCCTGGCAGAGCTCAGCCCTGAAACCATTCTGGTTGCCATGGTCGAGGAGGATGATCATGAAGTCATGCACAACCCGGAGGCCTTTGGGTTTGTAACCGCCGTTGAAAAACCGTTTTCAATCGATACGGTCCAAACCCTGCTCAATACCTATGTCCAGGCAAACACTCAATAGTTGCTTATCGCAGTTTTTTTCTTTTTTATTTTTATCTTTTTTATATTGCTGCCATGTATCTCGCCCGCAGGGTTATTGATAACCGCCTGCATTATGTGCTCTGTGAGTCCTATGACAACGGCGGTTGTCTGACCAACCGTGATCTTGTCCAGCTTGGTCCTCGGCCCGAGCAATTTATTACCTATGGCGGCGGCAGTTCATTCCATATTGACGACCGTCTTTTTGATCGCCTCGGGCAGCTGGGCGTTACCGCATCTTATGAAGAGGTTGAACAATTTTTTCTCCCCTTTCTCGATCCCTACATCCGTGCCAAAATTGATCATTTCCGTGATCGTGCCAAGTACCGAACCTGGCGGCCGATGCCTGCTGCAGATAAAAAAAGAGTGCTGCGCCAAATCCATACCTTTGACCGCCGTCGCATTCATTATCTCCGTTTTGGCCAGATAGATCAGCGCCGACTCGATAATTCGGTAACCCTGTACAGGCAGTTGCTGGATAAATCAAGAGATGAGCTGGAACAGCTCATCATCGCACAGGAACAGGACCTCTCGCCGGCTGAATATAAGCGCTATATTTTTACTGTTTTTGATCTGCAGCGTTTTTTTAAACAGAGCTATGCCCGTTCCATGCCGCATATTCTTGATCAGAACAAAGTCGATACGTTTTTTCTTGAAGAAGTCTGCCGCCTGGATCGTGACAAACAATTCTGGAAGGGCCTTGACCGGCAGGAGAGGTTGCCCCCGTATCTCATCCGATACATGGTCATGTTCTTTGACTATGATTTTCCCGGCTCTGAATCCTGGAATGATTTTGCCCGGTTGTTTTCAGAGTCCCGTCGCAATGCACGCAGGCAGCGGGGGCGTTCAATGTCCATTAATGACGCGACGACTGTCTTTGGCGTCAGCCGTGCAGAACTTGCCACCATGAACAAAAAACAACTGACCGCCATCTACCGAAAAAAGGCCCATAAACTCCATCCGGATAAGGGGGGCGACCACGATCTCTTTATTGAGCTGACTGCTGCCTATAACGAATTATTGCGCGGCCGCCGGTGAAAAATGATCATGTAAAAACTGCGGAAATCAGGCAGGCGCTTTCCTTGCTCGTCCCGGTTTTCAAGCGTTTTCGGATGCGGCTGTTTTTAGGGTTTGCAGCCCTGCTCGGAGTTGATTTCCTGCAGCTCATAGTTCCAAAAATTCTTAAACATGGCATTGATTCCCTTGCCACCCTCCAAACAACCCCCCGGTCTCTCCTCCTGCTTGGGGGGCTTATTCTCCTTATTGCCGCCGTTGTCGCCCTGCTCAGATTTGTCTGGAGAACCCTGATAATCGGGTTTTCCCGCATTCTTGAGAAACAACTGCGCGTGCAGCTTTTTTCCCATCTGGTCCGCATGGACCGCTCTTTTTATGGGCGCTGGTCGGCAGGTTCTTTAATGGCCCATGCCGGCAATGACCTGGCGGCGGTGCAGATGGCCTGCGGCATGGGTATGGTGGCCGCTGCTGATGCTGTGGTAATGTCCACGGCTGCCATTGGTTTTATGCTGGCTATTGACTCCAGACTGACTCTTCTTGCTCTGTTGCCCATGCCGTTGCTTGCCCTGTCGACCTGGATCCTTTCAAAAAAAATGCATCTTCGTTTTACCCGGGTGCAGGAGCAGTTTGGTCTGCTTACGGAATTTGCCCGCAATGCCCTTGTGTCAATTCCCCTGGTCAAGGGATATTGTCTTGAAGAAATCCAGGAACAGGAGTTTGCCGAACTCGGCAGGCAGTATGTGCACAACAATCTTCGTGTCGCCATTCTGCAGGGGCTTCTCCATCCCATGGCAACCCTGGCCGGAAATGCAGGTATGCTGCTGGTTCTTTATTTTGGCGGCAAGATGGTGATCGAATCACGGATGTCTCTTGGCTCCTTTGTCGCCTTTACAACCTATCTGGCCATGCTTATCTGGCCGATGATGGCTGTCGGCTGGGTAGCCAATCTGAGCCAGCGCGGTCTAACTTCCCTGCGCAGGATTGCAACGCTTCTTGCCCGGCAACCGTCTGTGATTGATGCTCAACCCTGTCTACCCCTGGATCAGCAGACTCCGACAATCCAGTGCCGGAACCTCTCCTTTTCCTACCCGGACAGTGTTCAGCCGGCGCTGCGTGCCATTAATGTTTCGTGGACTTCAGGTATTTATGGAATTGCCGGACGCTCGGGTTCCGGAAAATCAACCCTGTGCCGATTGATTGTCCGGCTCTATCCGGTGGAGCCGCAAATGTTGTACATCGGCGGGCAGGATGTGAATCAGTTGTGCATTGCGGCAATCAGAAAACAGGTAAGTTATGTTGGCCAGCAGACAGCCCTTTTTGCTGATACCATCTATAACAATATCAGTTTCGGCCTGCCTGGGGCATCGGAAAAGCAGGTCGAAGCAGCAGCAAAGGCAGCGGCAATTCACACCTATATCCGTGGACTTGAAAAGGGCTATAAAGCAAAGGTGGGAGAGCAGGGCGTAAAGCTGTCAGGTGGTCAGCGCCAGCGTATTGCCCTTGCACGTGCGCTGTTAAGCAACAGGCGGATTCTGATCATTGACGACGGGTTGTCCGCCCTTGACGTGGCAACGGAACAGGAGGTATTTGCAAATATAAGGAGATTATATCAAAACCGGTTGGTATTGCTGGTGTCGCACCGGGTCAACCTGCTCGCGGAAACCGATGAGATTGTCATGCTGGACCAGGGCAAAATTGCCTTGATCGGCGACCATGCAAAGATGTATGCGGAAAATGATCTCTACAAAATGATGGTCGACAAGCAGCAGGATCATGCATAATTACGGCTACACTGAAGACGGCAAGGTTGGTCGTCTGCTCGACCTGCGCTTATGGAAAAGAATTCTTGCTCTTTGTCATTCTTTCTGGCCGGGTTTTTTGGGCGCAGTCCTGCTCTCGCTGATTTTGACTGCGGCGACCCTTGGCATGCCCAGGCTGATGCAGATTGGTATTGACAGATTCATGAGCGCTGCCTCTCTTGCCACTGACCAGCGGATCACCGGTCTTGCCGAAGTAACTGTCGGCTATGGGATTTTGATCGCACTTGTTTTCGGGACCGGTTTTTTTCAGGTCGTCCTTCTTGAGTGGATCGGCCAGATGATCATGCATCGGTTGCGCAATCGACTGTTTCGCCACATCCTTGGTTTAAAGGTCCGGTTTTTTCAGCAACAGCCCACCGGTAAACTGGTTACCCGTCTGACCAATGACATCCAGAACATGCATGAAATGTTCACCTCGGTTCTGGTCACCCTGTTCAATGATCTTCTTAAACTCGTCGGCATTCTTGCGGCCCTGTACCTGATGAATGTCCGCCTTGCCCTGTTGATGACTTTTTTCCTGCCGGCATCCCTGGTCATCACTCTGGTTTTTTCCCGACTTGCCAGAGAACGCTTTCGAAAGATTCGTCGTCAACTGGCACGTCTGAACAGCTTCATGCAGGAAGCTGTGGCAAATATGGCCATTGTACAAATCTATGGCAGAGAACGCAAAATGACCGATGAATACAACTCGCTTTGCAATGGCTACCTGCAACGTACCTTTGCCCAGATTCGGTTGTTTGCCGGCTTTTTCCCGTTAACGGAGTTTATGAGCGCCTCGGCCGTTGCCCTTATTCTGTGGTATGGGGGAGGGGAGGTACTGCAGAAACAGCTGAGTCTTGGACAACTGGTTGCTTTCCTCTCCTACATGCGGTTATTTTTTCAACCGCTTCGGGAGCTGTCACAAAAATATTCCATTGTCCAGTCTGCAATGGCCTCGGCCGAGCGAATTTTCCAGATTCTTGATACCAGAGAACAACTGGAAGTATTAGAACCGCCGTACAGTCCAAAATTCGTCAAAGGAGAAGTTCGGCTATCCAGGGTCAATTTTTCTTATGGAAAAGAACCACCGGTGTTGCGCGACCTGAACTTTACCCTGGCCCCGGGAAAGGTCTCGGCCCTGGTAGGATCAACAGGCTCGGGTAAATCCACCCTTGCCGGTCTGCTGGTTCGATTTTATGACCCGGACTCCGGTGTAGTATTGCTTGATGATGTTGACCTGCGCCATTACCCGCTACCTGTTCTGCGTTCCCATGTGGGCATCATCATGCAGGAGGTTTTTCTTCTCCCTGATACGGTGCGGATGAATGTAACAGCCGGTTCTCATCTTTCCGAGGCCGAACTTGACCGTCTTGCTGAAAAAACCGGTCTTGTCAAATTGGTCAGTCGCCTGCCGGATGGATTTGACACGGTAATCGGTGAGGGCGGGGTCGAGCTGTCGGCCGGAGAAAAGCAGTTAATCGCCTTTGTAAGGGTACTGGCCAGAAAACCTGGTCTGCTGATATTTGATGAAGCCACGGCCGCCATTGACACCGAGGGTGAAAATATTCTCGAGCAGGCTGTGGCACAGGGATTTCGCAACCGGACGGTTCTTGTCATTGCCCACAGGCTGTCCACTGTCCGGCAGGCGGATCATATTCTTGTTATGGACCAGGGCCGTATAACAGAGCAGGGAACGCATGCGGAACTGATGCGGCGTGGTGGACTCTATGCCGACCTGGTGCGCCTTGATCTGAAAGGAGACGGCAAAAGATAATTGTTCAGGCCTTGTTTTCTTACGTCCCAGCCACGGTGTTTTGAAAATGAGTATATCAGCAGTCGTCCGGAAATACGTTGGACAACG
>CAZURY010000097.1:0-7163 GCA_964623145.1 uncultured Desulfobulbus sp.
GCATATTCCCGGGTCTCAAAAACCTGCAGATCACGACAACCGACCACACAGGTTTTTTCCAGCCGGGTGGCGACCACCGAGGCATGTGAGGTCTGGCCACCGCGTGCCGTCAGCAGGCCGTCGGCCATGGATATTTCACGAATATCCTCGGGCACCGTATCCTGACGGATGAGAATCAGGGGCATATCTGTTTGCTCCTGCCTGAGCCTGCGAATATCTTCTTCCGAAAAAACCGCCAGTCCGGAAAGGGCTGAACCGCTGACCCCGATACCCTTGCCGAGAACCGACTTCTGCAGTTGTCCGCTGTCGGCAAATACATTGAGATGCTCTTTTTTCTTAATGGTGATCATATCCCTGGTCTGCAGGATATAGAGCTGTTCCGGCCGGGGACCTTCAAAGGTGAATTCAATCTCCTGGGGATTCCACTCCTTGGTATAGACCAGATCACGTGATATGGAGAGTAACTCCTCATATATTGCAGGAAATCTTTTCTCCAGAGAATTCTGCACCGACCGGCCGTCAAGTTCCGCCTGTTCCACGGATATCGGATAACTGGTCACCAGACCGGAAACAATATCCTCCCCCTGGTCGCCTGGGGCATAATCACCCCAGAGAGCTACACGCCGTACCTTGCGATAGGGATGAGCGGTAAACAGCACGCCACTGCCTGCCTGGTGGCTGAGATTGCCATACACCATGGCCTGGATTATGATGGCCGTGCCCCAGTCATCAGACACATCCATCAATTGACGATAATCCTTCGCCTTCTTGGTGTCCCATGAACCAAGCACCAGTTCCAGCGAACGAATCAGCTGCAACCATGGGTCATCGGGAACAGCGCATCCAAGCAGATACACCGCTTTTTTATATTTAATGGCAAGTTCCTGCATCTGGGCAGAAGAAAAATCACGCTTCAATCGAACATTATAACGTCCCTTATGCTCATTCATCAGGGCCTGAAACTCTTCTCTGGCCACCCCCTGGGCCATGGCCCAGGACTGGATAAACCGCCGGTAGTTATCCCAGGCAAAATAAGCCTGATCCGGCCTGTTGTCGACAAATTCCTCAACAAGCTCGGCATTGACTCCCACGTTATGGATCGTTGTCATCATACCGGGCATGGAAATGGCGGAACCGCTGCGCACGGAAAGAAGAAGCGGCTGCTCGCCGGACCCGTATACCTTGCCTGTCAACTCTTCGATCTCGGTGATGGCGGAGCGCACGCGATCCATGAATTCGCTCCTCGCCCGATCAAATTTTCGGACCGCCGGCCAGCAGCGGAAAATCTCCGTGGTGATAATGGCCGCCGGCGGCACCGGTTTACCGTCTCCGGCCAGAACCATCAGGTTAAAACCCTTGTTGCCCAAATGAATAAGATTATGGGTTGCCGGATTTTCATTAAACAGAGAACTGATGGATTTTTTGGGATTATAGGTCATCAACAGATCAAGAGTTTTTTCATCCAGATTTTCTTTCTGCGCCTCCAGGGTCTGGATAATTCTGCTGATAAAATTATCCAGATGCTGCAGACCAAAGGTGGAGGATATCAAATCCCTGAAAAATGACTCGGACAGGCGCAGGACAGTTGAGGGGATATCCTGCTCATCCCAGAGCGAACGATACCGGGTCAGCAGGTTCTGCCTGCCGACCTGTGGAATAATAATGGACAGATTGTTCTGATGGATATTGGTATAATAGGCATAAATAATATCCTTGACCCCCTCGGACAGCCCGCGCATAATGTCGAGATGCTGGGTATAGGAAAACCGTTTGATGGCAATAGATGAAGCCAGCAGGCTGGCATAGGTATCAAGACGGCGACTGGAAATACCGTCTATCCTGAGCGCGCGAAGGTAGAGGCGCAAACACTTGACGATCTGTATAAAAGTGGCCTGGGTAATAAAATTAAGATTAATGGTATGGGAAAGGCGTTCGAGATAGATATTGGCCAAATTTTCAAGACGGAAGGTGAGGCCGAGGGCATCAAATTTGCGTTCGCTGTAACGCCCATAGACCGAGGGAATATCAACGGCAATATGCCGTTTATAATAAATTTCCTCCCGGGGCTCAAAGACCTCATCACTTAAGATGATCGATTTTAAATGCTCAAGATGATCCATGAGAGCGCCAAGACACTTCATAGTATCACATTTCTCCAACGTTCCCAGTAGATCCTCCATTTCCGGAAAACCTGTTTTAGCCGCCTGCTGCAGTTGATTACGCAACTCCGGCAGGCCGAGATTGTATTTCTGATGAAGAAGTTTAAACATCCGCACCAGCAGCTCAAAACGTTTACGCTCAACCGGGGAAATGTCCTCCTGCCCGGCAAGAAAAACCTGCCGTTCCTTATCCTCCCACAAAAGAATATCCTGTATGGAATCAAACTGAAGCTCTTCTTGAATGCGGAGGGCAAGGGCATGCTGCTCGTTGACAAAAGGTCCGGTAACCTCCACCTGGGCAAGAATTTCCTCGGGTAGATATTCTCGCAGGGTCTCCTTGTCCAGGGTGAGCCAGAAGGCGAATATGGCCTTTATGAAATCAACGATCAAATTGCTGGATTCCACATGGCTCTGCTTGCGCAGGAAATGGATGAGCACATCCCGTCGCTTATGCAGTTCATCAAGCTCGGTGGAGACCTCACGCAGCTCGCCCTCGGCGCCTATCTCGTTAAAGAAGACCGGCATCAATTTAGTGAACTGTTTGGCCAGGTTGTAAATGGGTCCGATGGGGTGATTGAGCAGATCGGTGATATCACGCTGAAAAAGATCGGTATCCTTGACACAGGTCCCCGAAAGCTTGATATTGATGATCAGCGCGGAAAACAAGATAGAGCACCACTTGGGTTCCTGCATGATCAGGTGCAGCCAGACCCTGATATTGGCCAGATGAGCAGGATTGGTCAACGGCTGCCAGTCCTCGTCTACCCCCATAACATTGGCGTACTGAAAACCAAAACGAACCGCCTGCCATAAAAAGGCCTCCACCAGGCGTGAATTTCCCCGTTTGAACACCTCGCCGCCGATCACCTGGATGCACTGGAGTGATGTGTGGGGATATTTACGAACATTGGCCTTGAGCAGCTGAAAGGTGGTGATAAAAAACTGCTCAATATCCTCAAAACTCTGCTTGCGTATCAGCTGCACAAGAGAACGGTTGATTTCCCTCAGACTCTCCTCGTGGATCAGATAAAGCCCGGGTGTATCCATGATACGAAAGAGAAAGAGCAATTTGCGATTTTCGGCAAAAGGTGAGCCTTGATCTTCTTCTTTCTGCGCCCCCAGCTTGGCCGGGATATCACGGTACAGGCGGACAATATCCATATGGGCTGGGAGCTGCAGGATTCTTTCCAGCCCGGCCAGGGGATCATCGCTCACATCAACCTGCTCCAGCGCTTGCTGATGTTTGTGGATACTGGCATGCGAGATGGCGCTTAACAACGGTCCGGCCTGCCAGTCTGTACAATAATCACCGCACTGCTCTTCAAACCATGGCAGTGGATCCTCTTCGTTAAGCCAGTATGCATAATTAAGCCGGAGAATTTTCTGCATCAGGTGAGCGATCGGCGCATAATCAAATGCTGAGTTATTCTGTCGCCCGCCAATGCTGATCAAACGAAGAGCCATCTTTTTCATGGGATGATGCCCCTGAACCATGAACATCATGACCTGGTGATCCAGTTGGTCAAGACTACGCAGATGAGTGAAAAAAGTATTAAGAGCATCCTGATATCTGAGGAGACAGGCATAGTCCATGGAGTTGATCAGTTTGTCGGTATAGGCAAGCATGGCATCCATGATCCTGCGAACCAGTTTGCCGTTTTTCTGCGACTCAGCAAGGGCATCAAGAAAAATGGAGGTAAACAGGGAAAAGGCCTCCGGTCCCTGTGGATGCATAGCGTAGTGATGCAGATTTTTCAGAACAAAGGCCCGCAGTTCAGGCACAACCAGCTGCCAGTTGTGATAGGGATGATTGATTTCGTAAAGCAATTTTTCCAGCTTGATTGACAAGCCCTGAAAACGACCGACAATATCCTGCAACGGCCGGTAGCGGGGATCAATGACCACCTGGCCGGCGGTTTCCTGCAGGTTGGCCCGCAAGGCCTCAGACTCAATTTTCACGGGAGATGATTGACGACTGACCATATTGCCCTCGTTGACTGAAAAATGATAAAACGACCCGTCACGATATTCCTGTTCCCAAAATACAGTACTCTTGAACCAGTGATAGAACAAAAGGAAAAATATTTCTGCTTTTTCTTCGGATGAAGATCACATTATTTACATGATAACCATTGGTTCCAAGCATGACAAATATACTAGCCCCGACAAAAAAACAGCCAATAGTATATTTGAAATTACTTTCGGATTACAGCATAAATCGGAAGCCGGACTGCTGCTCCACATTGATTCTGCCACTCCGGTCCAATCTCTGTATTTCTAAAAGAAAAAGTCGCCTTTTCGGCTTGCTCTACTATTTCTTTTCGGTTATGTTTTCAGTAGATTGATCCCATCAATAGAGGCGACATGAAACATTCTTTTTCCCCTTATTTGCTCACAGGCCCTTGGCTTCTCAATAATTGCGGCTTGTTTTCACCACTTAATGATAATTTTTTATATTGAAGAACCATTGTCATTCTTTAATATTGTTGTACTGGCGCAGTCCCATTACCAATTTGAAAAGGAGTTAATCTTATGAAAATGAAGCTATTACTTGCAGCGGGAGCATTTATTTTTCTGTCAACGGCCATGCTTACCGGTTGCACCCAAAAAGCCAATCAACCGGCTACAACCGAGAATCTGAAACATCTCCATCTTTTCAAGATGGTCTCCAAGGCTGAGCATGAGAAAATGTTTCCCAATGGCCACAAGGACGGCAGAGAGTGTTATTTTGACAAGGAAATCGGTGCATACTTCTGCCAGTACTGGAGCAAGTATGAGGGATATGCCCCTAAATAAAGTAGTTTTTTAAAAAGCACTGACAAAAACAGCCAAATTGTCAGTCTTGCAGAATAAAAATTCCCCCTGACCAGAAAAACCGGTCAGGGGGATTTTTTATTCTGCAACAAGCTGCTTCCTGCCAGCTTCCCTCAAACTTGTAAAAAACTAGTGTCGCATCAACAATGAAATGATGTAATATTGCGTCGTAATTTTTCGTGCTGGCTGATTAGGGCCTTGATGCGCATAGTAGACCTGTGTAACTCATGCCGCCAATCAGCAGGCGTGGAAAAGGACAAGCAAGATGCGTCAGAGCAGCATTGAAAAACACGAGAGCAGAATCCCTACCGAAGCACAGGCCGGGCATGCAGGGGCTGAACCGGACGATTATTAGGATGGTGCATGACATGAGCAAATTCGTCTACCTGCGCCTTTGAAACAGTCAACGGTTGCTTCAGCACTAACCAAAGAACCCCTTCCGTGCAGGGTGGCGTTGTCAGGGACCCGTTAAAACGATAATAATCACGGTCCTCAGGCATCAGATCCCGGGCAGTTACCTGGGAGGCCATGGCAGCCTTCTTACCGGCCTCCGTTGGCATTTGTCTCCACAGCCTTGCCAGGGCATCATTCTCCCGGCCGATCTCATACAGCACACTGATAACCGCCAGCGATCCATCTTCGGCCGCATGCACGAAATGAGCTTCCAGGGGAAAGGATTGTCCATTGATGGTATTTTCACTGGGAGAATGGAAATGAAACTGTTTCAGCTGAAAAATCCTGCCTGCCACTTCAATGGTTGAACCGGAGGTATAATTAGCCTGGATGGTATGGCCGTTATTGACGATCTCTGTGGCCAATCCTGTGTAATGAAAGGTAATGGGATCAAGCTCCGCCTCGACAAAACCGGTCAGATCAACAGGGCTTTGATTGACACCTTTTGCACACATTTCATAAGCGGGATCAAGATCACCCCAATGTCCGGGAGCGCTCTCACCAGTATAACTCCAATGCACATCCGCAGCCTGACTGCTGACGGCGGCAAACACAAAAACGGCTGCCGGTAACCAACATGCCTTTCTCATACATTCCTCCCATAATAAAACAATAAACCAGCATGGCTGGACAGGATTGTTGCTCCAGCCACCGCAACCAGAAAAATTCACAACCTGCAATGTACAATGTTTCCCATTGCCTTACAATGGCTTATTCGACTCCATATGAAGAACAAGATCCAGCATTCTATTGGAATAGCCCCGTTCATTATCATACCAGCTCATAATCTTCACCGTGGTTCCCAAAACCCGGGTACAGAGGCCATCGACTATGGACGAATGGGGGTTTCCCTGGAAGTCAATAGAGACCAGCGGCTCTTCCGTATATTCCAGATACCTTCCCGCTGCATCGGCCAGAGCCTTGTTCACCTCGGGGACCGTTGTTTCCCGCTCCACTTCCATAACCACATCAACCAGTGAAACATCAGGAGTGGGCACCCGTACCGACAGCCCGTCAAACTTATTTTTCAACTCCGGGATCACCAGAGCAACGGCAGCTGCCGCCCCTGTTTTAGTCGGGATCATAGACATGGCGGCCGCCCGTGCCCGCCGGAGATCGGCATGGGGAAAATCCAGCAGACGTTGGTCACCGGTATAGGCGTGAATCGTGGTCATCAGCCCCCGCCGGATACCAAACGAATCAAGAATAACCTGGGCTACCGGGGCCAGGCAGTTGGTGGTGCAGGAGGCGTTGGAGAGAACATGGTGCTCGGTGGCATCATATTCATCTTCATTAACACCCATGACAATGGTTTTGACCCCTCCTTTGGCAGGAGCTGAAATAATAACCTTGGCAGCACCGGCATCAATATGGGTCTTGGCGGAATCCATATCTCTGAAAAGTCCTGTGCACTCAAGAACATAGTCAGCTCCATGTTCATCCCATGGGATATCTTCAGGCCGGCGATGGCTTGTTATGGGAATCAGACGACCGTTCACCACAATGCCATCATCTGCAGCCTGAACATCACCAGGAAAAATTCCCATAATTGAATCGTACTTCAACAAATGGGCAATAGTATTGATATCCGTCAAATCATTAATACCGACAATCTCAATATCGGCAAAGGTCTCATCCAGAGACTGCGCCCTGAAGATATTGCGTCCGATCCGGCCAAAACCATTAATACCTATCTTGATACTCATTCCACCCTCCTCCACAGAATAGTTTTCGAAT
>CAZURY010000098.1:0-7143 GCA_964623145.1 uncultured Desulfobulbus sp.
ATTAACCGCCTAACATTCCCTTGAGAGCGCCTCCGATACCGCCTTCTTCCACATCGGTTTCTCCACTCAATAAACCATCAATTTGACCGGCAACCGGCTCCGGCAGCTTTTCTTTAATAAAAGAGATGACGACCTCAACAGCATTTTGCGCCGCATCCTCGGAAAGTCCTGTTTTTTCCACAACCAAACTGATCAACTGTTCCACAACGCCCCTCCTTTTTCATAAGGAAACAAATTCATTTTATTAAATGAGAAAAATAATCGAACAGACACCCATGTGCAAGTAATTATTTGGTAAGTATCTTCTCCGTCCAGGGATAAATGAGATTAATGCCTGCGTAGCAATGGTTTTCACTCTCCTCCTGTTCATTCTTCTCCTGCTGCTGCTTTCATCAATTATCCTGCGCCGGAAGGAAAAAGCCGCCGACCTTTTCCCTTGTTGAATCCATCATCATTGACTAGAATGAAAAATTCATTATTTCGGAGAGATAAACGTAAACAACACTCATTTATCTTTCAGCTAAATTCGCTCAATTTCGATTTCCATCTCAGGCAAAAATTTACAAGCCGGCAAGCAATGCGTTTCCAGTCCCGCTTTTTCCACTGTATTTATGGTGTTATCATTTTGACCTGCTGTCTCATTGCCATCCGCATTACCGGCAACTGGACCAGACGGCTTGAGCTCCAGCGCATACGGGAAAAGGCGGCTAAGGCTTTAAAGGTGTACACGGGTGATCTGCAAAGTGAACTCGATAAATTTGAGGCCCTCCCGCAGATATTGGCAACAAATCCTTTTTTTATCAAACTGTTGCAACACCCGGGCGACACACAGCTCCTCAGCAGGGTCAATTATGAACTGGAACGAATAAACCGGCTTGCGGAAACCTCTGCAATTTATATCATCGACACAGGAGGCAGGGTTATTGCCTCCAGCAACTGGCGGGGCGCGGTCTCATTTATCGGCGAGGATCTTACCTTTCGCCCGTACTTCAAAGAGGCCATGAAGGGCCGCCCCGGACGCTATTTTGCCCTGGGAACGACCTCGCATGTTCGCGGCTATTATTTTTCAGCGCCCATCGACTTTTCATCAGCAACTATTGGTGTCCTTACCGTCAAAGTTCAACTGCAGCGACTTGAGGATATCTGGACACGCGGATCAGAAAAAGTCATTGTTACTGATCCGCAGGGTGTCATTTTCATTACCAGTTACGCACCATGGAAATTTCGCGCCCTGTATCCCCTGAGCAGAGATGTCACAGAGAAATTACGTAAGAGCCGCCGTTATGGTGACATTGAACCCGATGCCCTGACAGGCACGTCTATAAGCCTGACCCGTGGGGACAGCGCCCTGCTGGAACTCAGAGAGGATGCCGTTACGACCAAAGATGGAAAAAGCACGGGCCATCACCCTTTCCTGATCCAGTCCAAGGCCATGCCCGATGCAGGCTGGACGGTTCATATTCTCAGCGATCTTTCCCATATCGACAGTTATGTCCGCAATATGATGCTGTTGATGGCTGTCTTTTTCGTTGCCCTGTTGCTGCTTGGCATGCTGCTCGTTAACCGTCGAAAAGCACAACGAGAACGCATTCTCCTGGAAAATCATTCGCGGACCTTACTCCAACAGGCCAACGAACAACTTGAACATAAGGTACGGCGGAGGACACGGGAACTCACCAGGATAAACACCAGATTGCACGAGGAAATAGAAGAACATAAGCAGACGGAACGGGAACTGCGAACCACTCAAAACGAATTAATTCAGGCCGGCAAGCTTGCCGCCATCGGCCAGATGGCGGCATCAATTACCCATGAAATCAACCAACCCCTGTCTGCTATCCGAATGTACGCCGACAATGCCTGTATGTTCCTGGACCAGCAGCGACCGGAAGAAGCCAGAGAC
Source organism: uncultured Desulfobulbus sp. (assembly GCA_964623145.1). Lineage (GTDB taxonomy): Bacteria > Desulfobacterota > Desulfobulbia > Desulfobulbales > Desulfobulbaceae > DRLX01. Next base: position 1,904 of record CAZURY010000098.1, read on the forward strand.
AACCTTACCGACATTGCCAATGTTATCGGCAAGATGGCTGAAATAACAAAACATCTCAAATCATTTGCCCGCAAAACCCCTGGCAGGGTAACCCCTGTTTTACTGACGGAACCAATTACCAGCGCCCTCACCCTGCTCGAACTGCGCTTCAAAAAGCACGACGTGCAGCTGTATACCAATCTGCCGACAACAAATATCTATGTGCTTGCTGAATCCATTCGCCTGGAGCAGGTATTGGTCAATGTGATTGGCAATGCCCTGGATGCGGTTTATAATCAGACATACAGAACAATTACCCTTGATATTGAGGTCGAAGAGTTATTTGTTACAATTATCCTTCATGATTCCGGTCCCGGGATAGCGGAGAAGCACCTTGATCAACTTTTTGATCCCTTTTTCACGACCAAGGAAGAGGGCCGGGGTCTTGGCCTGGGACTGTCGCTTTCACTCGCCATTATTCACGATTTCGGCGGCACCATCAGGGCGGAAAATCATCCACAGGGTGGAACTGTTGTAACCATTACATTGCCGCGAACTCAACACGGGACCGAAAAATCGCATGAACAATAACGGTAAAGTCATCGTCATAGATAACGACGAGCATGTCTGCAGAGCTGCCGGGCAGGCGCTGATGCTTGCCGGATACGGAGTTGACTGCTGCAGATGCGGGGAGGACGCAACGGGGATAATCTCCTCCCAATGGCCGGATGTGATAGTTTGTGATGTCAAAATGCCGGGTATGGACGGCTTTGATCTCCTGCATCATGTTGTCGATCTTGATCCCGATCTGCCGGTAATCCTGGTAACCGGGCACGGAGATGTAAGCATGGCGGTTGAAGCCATGCGCCTGGGCGCTTATGATTTTATTGAAAAACCATTATCCTCCAGCCGGCTTATTGACGTTGTTGGCCGGGCAATGGAAAAACGGCGTCTTATCCTGGATAACCGGACCCTGAGGGCTCAGGTAAGGCGGAAGGAGGGACTGGAATCGGTCATTCTGGGGCGTAGTGAACCAATTGTCCAGCTGCGGCAGGCAATTCTCAACGTCGCGGATACGGACACCGACGTTCTTGTCGTAGGAGAAACCGGCACGGGCAAGGAGCTTATTGCCCGCTGCCTGCATGAACAGAGCAATCGGAGCAACAATCGTTTTATCGCCGTCAATTGCGGCGCCATGCCGGAATCCATCATCGAAAACGAACTCTTCGGCCATGAGCCGGGCGCCTTCACCGGCGCCGACCGGCTCCATGTAGGTAAATTTGAACAGGCATCGGGCGGCACCCTGTTCCTCGATGAAATCGAGAGCATGCCGCTTACCCTGCAGGTTCGCCTGCTGCGTGTACTCCAGGAACGCACCGTTGACCGGCTTGGCGGTCGGGACACGATCCCCCTTGATCTGCGGGTTATTGCCGCATCCAAACAGGATCTTCTCCGGTTAAGCGAACAGGGAAAATTCCGTGCCGATCTCTATTACCGCCTCAATGTCGTAACCCTGCAAAATCCTCCTTTACGCCAGAGGCTCGAAGATATTCCACTCCTGTTTACCCATTTTCTGCTTAAGACTGCAAAACGTCTGGAACGATGTCCACCTGAACTCTCTCCCGAATTGCTGCAAAAGTTGATGCGACACTCCTGGCCCGGAAATGTACGAGAATTGCAAAACGCTGCAGATCGGTTGGTATTAGGTCTGGATGAGAGTTGCGGAGAACCGGCAAATTATATCAAATCCGAAGAAAAGCAGCCTTTATCAACCCAGCTGGCCGCCTTTGAAAAATGCATACTGGAGCAGGAACTGCTCTGGAACAAGGGAAACATCGGCAAAACATGCCGGACGCTTGGTCTGCCGAGAAAAACCCTGTATTACAAATTAAAAAAGCATGGCTTGCGGCGCAAAGATTTCTTGAGGGAACCTTGAAATAATCCATCCTTTCACCTCTAACCCGCATATTTCACAGGTAAGCGAGCTTGCGAGACTCCGGGTAAGCGAGCTCGAAGTCTTCACTTCGTTCCGCTTATCTGCGAGACTCCGGGTAAGCGTAGACTCCGAGCGGCCTGCTCCAGATAAGCGTAGACTTCAACGACCTTTGTGAAATATGCGGGTTCAAAATGTGCAACTTTTGAGACATTTTCCTGCCGCTTATGGGTCAAAACCTGGACAAAACAGTTCCTGTTTTCAGCACATATCATTATATCGGTTCTCTGAAATAATCCTTTAGCCTTTCTCCCCCTCTATACTCCTGAAATGAGGCCACCGACCATTTTCTCCAGTAAAACAGTCTATTCATTAGCGAGTCTTTCCTGACCGATAACAAAGCAACCAGGTTTTCCTTCCCTTCCTGCAACTCCGGGGCGAGCAGAGAACGCACCCTGGCCCTGTTCTTGCTTTTTCCTTTTTATTCAACAGGTTCTTTCTTGTTCAGCTTCACGGTTTACCCATTTCATAAACAACGAAAAACATTAAAGGAGGAAGTATGAAGCACCACAGCCTGACAACGGCACGAAGGATGCTGACAACATTTTTGTTGTTTGCCCTTTGTATTCTGCCGGCAATCGCGTTTGCCCAATCCCCGGTTCCCTACTCGCCGACTCTCACCAAAATCTTCACCGATAAGGTTTTGCGAGTCGGGGTTAATCCGCTTTTCAAGCCCTTTTCCTTTGAAAAGGACGGCAAACGTGTCGGCGTTGACATCGATATTGCCAACCTGCTGGCAAAAAAATTAGGCGTTACCGCCAAAATAGTTGTTCCCAAATCTTTTTCAGAACTGATCCCCATGCTGCAGGCCGGTGACATTGATATCATCATTGCCGGCATGAGTATCACCTTTGCCAGGGAAAAAATTATTGATTTTTCCACCCCCTATTTTGAAACAGGGCTTTCCATTCTGCTCAACAAGGCAAAATCGGCCCGCCTCGGTATTTCTGCGGCACCTGATTATAATACGCTGATGTCCGCTCTGATCCAGAACGGCAAAGCAGACCAGCTGACCATTGCAGTTACCGAGGGAAAAGCACCCCAGCGAATCGTCCCCCGTTTTTTCCCCAAAGCGACTGTCAAACCCTATCCCAGCAATGAAGAGGCGGCTGCCGCCACACTTAAAGGCGAAACCGACATGATGGTCCACGATGAAATCTTCCTCAAAGTCTGGCTGAAAGAGCATGCCAAACAGGCCCAGTTCCGCCTGACCGTACTCAACCCCCCCTTTAAACCCGATTATTACGGGATGGCCGTGCAAAAGGGCAATCAGGATTTTCTAAACCTGCTTGGCGTTTTCAACCTTGAGCTGCGGGCCAACGGTTATGTCGGCCAGTTCCTGGGGCGGTATCTCCCGGTCACAACCAGGGTCAGCACCCGAAGCTATAACATCAATGAAGACTATTACGGAGGAGACTGATATGGCAGCAAAAAAAAAGGGGCTTGACCTGCAGTGGAAAATTCTTATCGGCATTGTGCTGGGCATCGGCCTCGGCATCGGCATCAACATAGCGGTGGGGCCGGGCGTTACCTCAGGACCGATCTATATAACGAAAATTATCTTTAAATACGGTGGCGATATCTTTATCCGCCTGCTCAGGATGCTCATCGTCCCCCTGGTCTTTGCCTCCATCTATATGGCAGTGGCCAATCTCGGCGATGTCCGGACTCTCGGGAAAATCGGCGGCCGGACCATCGGTTACTATATGCTCACCACTGCTCTTGCCGTTCTTGCCGGCCTGATCGTTGTTAACATGATCAACCCCGGGATCGGTATCGACAAGGAAGCGCTGGCAGCGCTTAACATTGGCTCGGGAGTACCGGCAAAGGTCAGCAACCAGGGAGTTGGCGACCGTAGCGCCGTCATTATCATCATTGACACCTTTGTCAACATGATACCAAAAAATGCAGCTGCTGCCTTTGCCAAGGGCAACATTCTGCAGATCATCTTTTTCACAATGTTTCTCGGTATCATGTCCTCCATCGTTGGCCGGGATTCCGAACCGATGACCAAGGTAATCAACGCCATTGATCGCATCATGCAAAAAGGCGTCATGATGATCATGGTCATCTCACCCTATGCCATCTTTATGCTGGTGGCCGCCATATTTATGGACCTGGGCTTCCCGGCCCTGAAAGCGCTCGGCAAGTACGCGGCCACGGTTCTCCTTGGCCTCTTTATTCATGGTTTTGTCACCCTGCCTATCCTGGTGCTGATATTCGGCAAGTACAATCCATTTAAACTGCTTAAAGCCCTGTCACCGGCCATGATGACCGCCTGGTCAACGGCGTCAAGCGCCGCAACCCTGCCGGTCACCATGAGCAACCTGGAAAAACGGGCCGGGGTCGAACCGCGTATCGGCAACTTTGTCCTACCGCTGGGCGCAACGATCAATATGGACGGCACGGCGCTCTATGAATCGGTGGCGGTTATCTTCATCGCCCAGCTTCTCGGCGTTCACCTGACCCTGGGCATGCAGATCGTTATCTTTATTACTGCCTCGCTTGCCGCTGTCGGTGCCGCCGCAATTCCCGGAGCCGGCCTGGTCACCATGGGTATTGTTCTCACTGCAGCCGGTCTGCCGCTGGACGGCATCGGCCTGATCCTGGCCATCGACAGAATCCTTGACCAGTTCCGTACAGCCATTAATGTCTGGGGTGATGCCACCGCAGCCATTGTTGTCGGCAGGGGAGAAAATGCCATTCATGATGTTATCCCCGAACCGGAATCATAGGCCACGTAAGAAAATTCAGCACAGGAGAATAGACGAATGGAATTTCCAAAACAAATTCATGACTTCATGCTGCATGATGTTGCCGGTCGATGGACCTACAAAGGCAATGAACTGCACAGCGCCCATTATATCCGTCTTGGATCACGTATGAGCCTGTTTATCCAGACCATTGCCGACAAGGACGGTAACCTGGAATACATGATTCGCTTGCGGGACAGTTTCATCCGCGGCGGTATCACAACCCTGGAAGAGGCGGTTGATATTGCCAGGGAGATCATAGAAGAGAACAAACTGTTTATCGAAAAATCTACCAAATTCTAAAAATATTGTTAATCTTCTTCCAGCCCGCTAACCCGTATATTTCACGACGACCTTAGTGAAATATACGGGCCAAGGCTCTGAAGACAAAACAATAAAAAAGGCGTGTCATCCAGGGAAACATCCCACGGTGACACGCCTTTGCTCTTCTATCCAACCTGCCGGACATTTCAATTCAATCTGCAGGTCCAACAGAAATCGTTACGACCTTATCC
>CAZURY010000099.1:0-1563 GCA_964623145.1 uncultured Desulfobulbus sp.
CCATGGCCTCTTCCCTGGAGATCCGGGTTCCCCTGCTTGATCATGTCCTGGTGGAGTTTCTTGCCTCCCTGCCCGGATCCTGGAAGCTCAACGGCATGACGACCAAATATATCTTTCGAAAGGCAATCAAAGGATTGCTGCCCGATGAAATAGTCAACAGGGGAAAGCAAGGCTACAGTCTGCCGGTCAAACATTTGCTGCGCGGAGAGCTCAAGCAGTATATGGTTGAGCGACTCCATGATTCAAAGGTACTGCGGGAAACCATGGATCAGGCCTACATGGAACAATTGATTGAAGAACACTGCAGCGGCAAACAGAACCATAATCATGTGTTGTGGGCGCTTCTGAATGTGGCTATCTGGCATGATCGTTTTTTTGATGTAACCGTTCACCCAGATGCTGTTTCGCCCGCATTACCTGCATAATGTAAACGTTTACCAGTGCCCCATATTCGTTCAAGCAGGCCGACGAGTCTATAGCCCGCTATGTGAGGAGGCCTGATCGGACGAAGATGGGGTGCTGGTGAACGTTTACTTTTTGATAATTGATTGAAATTTGACAGAACAGTAAGGTGAAGTCTATGAAAATACTAGTAACCGGGGGCACCGGTTTTACAGGCAAAGCACTTGTCCGGCGTCTTCTGGATGAGGGACATGAGGTTGTTGCCCTTGATTACCAGGAAGGGCTCAAAACCGAAGAGCTCAGGAAGTGGGGCGCAGAGGTGGTGATCGGCACAGTTACGGATAAAGATGTGGTTCAGCGTTGCATGGAAGGTGTGGATATTGTCCAGCATCTGGCCGCCGCTTTCCGAGAATTGGATGTGCCCCATTCCTTTTATGACGAGGTTAATATTGAAGGAACAAGAAATGTGCTTGAGGCGGCCAGACAGGAGGGTGTGAAAAAATTTATCTACTGCTCAACCTGTGGCGTGCACGGCAATGTTGATAATCCACCTGCCGATGAAAATGCGCCGATCAATGCCGCCGATTATTATCAGCAGACCAAGTATCGGGCCGAGCCCATAGTCCTTGAGTACCATAAAAACGGTATGCCCTGCGTCATTCTGCGACCGGCTGCCATTTACGGCCCTGGCGATCCGGAAAGGTTTTTTATGATCTTCAAGCGGGTGCAGAAGGGATTCTTTCCCATGTTCGGCAGCGGTAAAACACTGTATCATCCCCTGTATATTGATCATCTTGTTGATGCCTTTCTGCTGGCCCAGGAAGAGGGAAGGGGAGACGGCGAGGCCTATCTGATTGCCGATGAGGAGTATGTGGGTATTGAAGATCTCGTCAGGCGGACGGCCAAAGCCCTTGGAGTCAATGTTAAAATCCCCCATTATCCCATCCTGCCGCTGATCATTGCCGGTCATGTCTGCGAGAAGGTTTGCAAGCCGTTTCATATCAAACCTCCCATCTTTCCCCGGCGAGTGGACTGGTACCGGCAGAACCGGGCCTTTAATATCAATAAGGCCAAGCGAGATCTAGGGTATAATCCGACAGTCTCTCTGGATGAAGGGTTGAAAAGGACTGCTGACTGGTATCGGGCGGAAGGCTATCTGTA
>CAZURY010000099.1:1663-3279 GCA_964623145.1 uncultured Desulfobulbus sp.
CCCGGAGTTTGATTGTATGGAAAAAACCCATGCCGCTATCACTGCAAAAGGATCGCCCCTGAAAAAATACCAGCAGGTCATGGTCGGCAGCTTCTCGCTGTGGGCGTTCTGTTACTATGAGTGGTGCATGTTGCTGGCCCCGGTACCTGGTGCCTTGGGCATGGTTCTGCGCAAGATTTTCTGGCCGCGGATGTTCGGCAGTTGTGGCAAGGGGTGCATGTTTGCCTCAGGCATAGTTGTCCGCCATCCCGGTCGCATTCGTCTCGGCAGATCGGTGGTGATCAGTGAGGGTTGCATTCTGGATGGTCGGCACGGAAGCGTGCAGGATGCCATTGTGCTCGGGGATAATGTTATTTTGTCCAATGGGGTGATGCTGTCCTGTAAAAACGGCACCATTGTTATTGGCAATGATACCGGGCTGAATGCCCAGACTATCGTCCAGTCCACCAATGACTGTCCGGTCAGGATCGGCGCGGACTGCATACTTGGTCAGCGCTGCCTTGTCATCGGTGGCGGCAGTTACAACACGGACCGCATTGATATTCCCATCCGCAAACAGGGCATAAAAAATGACGACGGGATTCTTCTTGAGAAAAATGTCTGGCTTGGTGGCAATGTGACTGTTTTGGGTGGGGTTACCATGGGCAGCGGCAGTGTGGCTGCTGCCGGGGCGGTCCTGACAAAAAGTGTGCCCGCAAACAGTGTTAATATGGGCGTTCCGGCCCGCACGGTACGGACGAGATCCGCATGAAGTACAAGAAAACAGTCCTTTTTGCGGGCAAACTGCTGATTAGTTTGGGACTGCTGTATCTTGTGTATCGTAAAATTCCGATTCATGAGGTCGGCCAGGTACTGTTTGCCTTGAATCCCTGGTATCTGATGCCGATTTTTATCCTTCTTTTCATAAATACGATACTGAGCGCCTTGAAATGGCAGTTGTTTTTGCGTGCCGACGGTGTCCATATTTCTCTTGTGACCCTGACGGCAACCTATCTTATCGGCAGCTTTTACAATATGTTTCTGCCCTCAAATATCGGTGGAGATTCCTACCGGATTTATGATGTCGCCAAAAAAAGCAAGCAAGGAATGCGGACCATTGCCTCGGTCTTTGCCGACAGGTTTTCCGGATTTCTGGCCCTGGTCATACTTGGCCTGATGTCATCCGTTGTAGTGGCCCTACGTTTTCACGAACCTTTCTTTTTCCTGGGGCCTTTGCTGGTATTGATTCTCCTCTTTCTGATACTGGCGGCCCTGGTTAAACAGACCCCGGTCAGATTTTTTTTCAAGATAACCCGACTGGATCGGTTCGCCACCCTGCAGAGACTTGTGGACAAGTTTTTTCTCTCATTTTCCTGTTATGGAGCAAATCACAGGCTTCTGATCAGCGTCATGCTCATCTCTTTTGCCTTTCAGCTTTCGGTGATCTGCATTGTCTATCTGTTGGCCCGCTCACTGCATGCCCATGTGCCCTTTATTTATTTCAGCGCCTTTGTGCCGCTCATTGGGTTGATTGAGGTGCTGCCCATCTCTATTAATGGTATCGGTCTGCGGGATGCAGGCTATGTGTTTTTTTTCGGTTGGGCAGGGATGACCGATATTCAGACCAGGTCACTGGC
>CAZURY010000099.1:3379-7116 GCA_964623145.1 uncultured Desulfobulbus sp.
GGTTTTTTATAAATATCCTGCTTTCCCTGGGTGTTTCTCTGCTGCTGCTTGCCATCCTGATACATGGTTTGGCTGGATCTGTTAATTTTGCCATTCTGCCAAGGATTGCAACCGCCATTCGTTCAACAACCCTGTCTCTTGTTCTCTGTTATCTTGTTGCAGCGCTGGTTCAGTCCCTGTTACGAGCCATCCGTTACCAGGTGATTCTCAAGGCTTCGGAAAACGATGCTCCAGGTCTGTTGCATATGATTTTGATCGCCATCAGCCGGAATATGTTTGTCGATATGCTGCCGGCACGACTTGGTGAACTCAGCTATGTCGCCATGCTGAATCGGGGATATACGGTCCGGGTTGAGGCATGCCTCTCTTCCCTTTCGATCTCCTTTGTTTTTGATCTGATCGCCCTTGGTCTGTTACTTACCGGCTTGCTCATCTACCAACTGATTAGTTCCGAGCTGCAACCCTGGCTTATCGGTTCTCTCCTGCTTGTTTTTCTGGTCAGTGGCGGTCTGCTTGTTTTTCTCTTTCCCCTCATGGCTCGGATCGGAGGATGGCTCGAACATTTTCAGAAAGAGAGTAAAACCCTGGTTGGCAGGTTGACCGACCTGGTCAGAGAAACAGCCGCAACTCTTCAGCAGGTCCGAAACAGTGGAATTTTTACTTCGTTGCTGTTGTTGTCGCTTGGCGTTCGTCTTGCCAAGTATCTTGGCTTGTATCTTATTTTTCTGGGTGTCGTCCTGCCGGGATTTAGCGGAATTGATACAAGGCCCGCTCCGGTGCTCATCACCTTGATCAGCGCTGAAGCAGGTGCCAGTCTGCCGGTCCCGGCATTTATGAGTTTTGGAACGTACGAGGCCGGGGGTGCATTGGCCATGGTTGCTCTGGGCGCAGAAAAGGTTACATCGGGTATTATACTCCTGGCCCTACATATCTGGAGCCAGGTTATCGACTATTCACTCGGCATCACCAGTCTGATCATTTTTTTCTTTGTGGTTTCCCGAATCACAATTCCCTCTGAGTTGACCTTGAACAGGCGATCCCGGCGTTACATGGTTGTTGGAATTATTCTTTTGTTTGTCGGCTCTGTGTTTTTTGCATTGCAGGCCCGAAAAGTCATGAAAATGGGGAGCTTCACAGCTCCGCAACCGGGCGTCTCGGTAGCAAGGGGATCGGCGGCTTCGACCGTACCGCTTCTCGGTCGTCTGCATGGATTTGTAGTCTGGTCAAGTAACCGTTTCGGCAACCATGATATTGTCATGCTCTCGCTACCGGAGCAGAAATTGACCAGATTAACAACCCATCCTCATACCGAATATTTTCCACGGATTTCTCCGGATGGTACCCGGATTGTTTTTTGTCGTTCCCAGGTTCCATGGGTTTCCCAACGCAATCCTGTCCCATGGGATGTGTATATGCTGGATCTGAGAACGGGTAAAGAACAACTCGTTGTTCGCAGTGGTAATGTACCGACCTGGTCATCGGATGGTAAAAAAATCCGATTTCAGCGGGGAACCAATCAGTTTGTTGAATATAATTTGATCACCAAAAAAGAGATCGTGCTGTTGGAAACCGGGAAACAAGGGTTCCTCACCTCTTCCGTATCGTTGGGCGGCCCGGTTTTCAGTGACAAACGTCAAGAAACCGCTGTAACCCTGCGAGGTGCAAAACGAGCTACCGTGGTGGTCGATCTGCAGAGACATATCCGTCGGGTCGGTGATGGCTGTCAGCTGGATTGGGCTCCTGATTCCAGCTATCTTTATTATGTGGATCATGGCGGGAAGATGAAGAATGCATTTTATAAGGTTGCCCCGGATACCCTGAAACGTGCGCTCTGGTTTGATTCTCCCACAGAGTATAGCCATGAATATTTTCCCAAGGTTGCCAATACCGGAGATTTCCTGGTATATGGTGCCAGCACTGGCGCTCATGAACATGATAAGGCGGATTATGAGATTTTTCTTTGGCAGATCGGTACTCCCGCCGGCACAGCAGTTCGCCTCAGTTATCATACCGGTAATGACTGCTGGCCGGATATCTATCTGCAACCACCGGCAAGGTAACAGCCAGCCTGGTTGGAGCTTTAAAAGTATATTTATATAACTTCTGGAGAGTATACGTGAAATTATCCATTGTCATTCCCATATATAATGAAGAAGAAAACATCCAGCCGCTGTATGATGAACTAAACGAGGTGTTGCAGTCCATTAATCATACCCATGAAATTGTTTTTGTCGACGATGGATCAAGTGACAATAGCCTTGACCTGTTGGAAAAAATTCAACAACAGGATGATACGGTTGTGGTGGTAAGTTTTCGGCGGAATTTCGGCCAAACTGCGGCCATGGCGGCCGGTTTTGACTATGCGACCGGTGATATTATCGTCACAATGGACGGGGATATGCAGAATGATCCCCATGATATTCCCCAACTTCTTGCAAAGATGGAGGAAGGATATGATCTGGTCAGCGGCTGGCGCTTTAACCGGCAGGATGCATTTATCAACCGGAAACTGCCCTCAATGATCGCCAATAAGCTTATTTCCACAGTGACCGGCGTACATCTTCATGATTACGGTTGCACCTTGAAAATGTTTCATAAAGAGATCACCAAGGGTATCCGACTTTATGGAGAAATGCATCGCTTTATACCGGCAATCGCCTCCGGCATGGGCAGCAGGATTGCCGAGGTTAAGGTCAATCATAGACCAAGGCGTTTTGGAACCTCAAAGTACGGTATTTCCCGAACGCTGCGGGTGATTCTTGATCTGATGACGGTAAAATTTCTCTTAAGTTATGCTACCCGCCCTATTCAGGTATTTGGTATGCTGGGTATTATCAGCGGATCTCTTGGTTTTTTTATCGCTTTGATCATGACCATCCAGCGTCAGTTTTTCGGGATTCCTCTGGGCAACCGCCCCCTTCTGCTGCTGGCCGTTCTGCTTATTTTCATGGGCATGCAGTTTATCTCCATGGGTTTGCTTGGCGAACTTCAGGCCAGAACCTATTTTGAAACACAGAACAAGCCTATTTATACCGTCCGCAAGGTACTGGGTGAAAAGGAGGGAGTGCGGGAATAGTAAAATATTATTTTTTTGATCTATTCCTGCAGGAAGAAGTAAGTCGTGCGGCCTTTTTGATGTATTATTGTAAAGGATAAGGACAGGTGAGGTCGGCTGCTTTGCAAAAAGCAGAATTCACCGGAAACCAGTAAAGGGATTGCGGTATAAAAGTACCTGTTCCCTTTTTGATGCGGGCGACAATGTGAATACGCCCAATTCCAGACAGGTCAAGGGAAAAACATCCGGAAAAACTTCCTGACCCGCTAAAATTCAACGATGTTTCCAATGCGGTATGGGAAGCTCCCGGATCAAGCTCCGCAACCGCAAGTTCAACTTCAGCCGTTCCTTCCCGGTGAGCCTGAATACACAAGGTTCGTCCTCCTGCATCGTCATTAAATGGTGCTATCAATGTCCCCCATCGATATCCACGTTTTTGCCAGTCATTAACAGGAAGTTCTTTTTCTACCAGAAGGTTGTCCGGCGCACCTATTGTCGGTTCCTGATTAGTTATTGAGGCAATGGTTGTTGATGTGTATGACGCAAGAAGATTGTTGGTAATATCTGCTACAGAAATTTTTTCCCCATTGCCCCGGCGCAGAATTGTGGGTGTTTTGAACAGGGGGAGTTTCTTCAACGCTGCCGTATTTCTGTTTTTGATCTGGTGAAGTATTTTTGGCCT
>CAZURY010000100.1:0-7079 GCA_964623145.1 uncultured Desulfobulbus sp.
ACAGGCATAAAAAATTACGGCGCAATATTACGTCATTTCATTGTTGACGCGACACCAGCCCGGATATTTCACAGGTAGCGAGCCCGAAGTCTTCACTGCGTTTCGCTTATCTGCGAGACTCCGGGTAAACGCAGACTCCGATGCTTTCACGCATTTTGCGACGATCTTTATGAAATTTCCGAGCTATCGCCATCCTCTCTTTTACCAAAAGGTTTCCACATGACTGATACCGACAACAAAAAAAAGCCCGATCCCCGGCGCGTTGCCTTTCTCCGCTCTCTACCCGTGGATGTTAAACAGCAGATTACCGGTGATGAAGCAGAGGCCTTCATGTTTGAAAAGGAAATACCCGAATCTCTGTATGAAAAAATCAAAGCATATATTAACGAAGATTAAGGAGGAAAGATGAAAAATTTATATCTTGCCGGGGCGCTCCTGACGGCTTTATGCCTGCTCGCAGCTCCTGGAAATTCCCAGGCGGCGGAAAAATTCACCTTTGGCCTGTTGATGGTTGGTCCTGCCAATGATCATGGCTGGAGTCAGGCGCATTTTGAAGCGGCCAGGAAGATTGAAAAAGAAGTTGCCGGAACCAAAATGCTCTATATTGACAAGGTTAATCCAGCCGACCGGCCGGGAATAACCATTCCCATGCTGGTCGATGATCTGGTGTCCAAGGGCGCCAGGCTTATTATCGGCAATTCCGACGACATGAAAGACGGCATGCGGGAAGCGGCAATGATGCACCCGGATATTTACTTTCTGCATATCTCCGGTGATGATGCCCTGCACGGAAAGACGGGCAACAATCTGTCCAATTTGATGGGCAGGATGGAATATGGAAAAATGATGGCCGGGTTTGCTGCTGCCATGACCAGTAAAACAGGGAAAATAGCCTACCTGGGACCACTGATCAACGCAGAAACACGTCGTCTGACCGCTTCGGCCTTTTTAGGCGCCCGGTATGCCTGGACCCAAGTACTGAAAAAACCGGCGGCGGATCTGAAATTCAAAGTTAACTGGATCGGCTTCTGGTTCAATATTCCCGGTGTTACCTCGGACCCGACACTTGTCACCAGACAGCTTCTGGATTCCGGGTATGACGTGGTTATCTCCGGTATTGATACAACCGAAGCGCTGGTGGTTGCCGGACAACAACACAAGGCGGGTAAAAATGTCTGGGCTATTCCCTATGACTATAAGGATGCCTGCAATGAAGCGCCGGCTGCCTGCCTTGGTGTCCCCTATTTCAACTGGGTCCCCGGGTATCGGCAGTTTATAACAGCGGCCAGTACGGGTAAGTGGAAAAAACAATTTGTCTGGCTGGGTCCTGACTGGAAGGATATTAACAATGAGGAAACCTCCAGTATCGGTTTTGTCGCAGGCAAGGCCCTGGGTAAAAGTCAACAGACGGCATTGGCAGCTTTTGAAAAAGGGCTTGCCGATGGTTCGATCAACCTTTTTACCGGACCGCTCAGCTTTCAGGACGGCACAACTTTTCTGAAAAAAGGCGAAACGGCCACCGATGAACAGATATGGAACCTGCCCAAGCTCCTTGCCGGCATGGAGGGCGCCGGCAAATAATCCCTCGGGAAAGGCAGGAGATGCTGACCAATAAAAAAGGGGTATTCCTTGACTGGAATATCCCTTTTCCAATGTCAGGATATCAAGCAAAAAACCATGCCTGCCGGCTCTACAACAACCGAAATGATCAAACTTCTCGACATTCATAAGCAGTTTGGTACGGTCAAAGCCCTGCAGGGGGTCAGTCTTCATGTCCGGCCCGGTTCAATCCACGGGATCATCGGTGAAAACGGAGCCGGGAAATCCACCCTGATGAAGATACTTACCGGCTTTATCTCGAAAACCTCGGGAAGCATTATTGTCGATGGTCGGGAGGTATCGCTCAAAACACCTGAAGCTGCACGGAGACTTGGTATAGGCATGCTCTATCAAGAACCGCTCGACTTCCCGAGACTCAGCGTTCTCGACAACTTCATGGCGGCGGCAGCCGATTCCAATGCAAAGCGTCAGGCAGAAATTCTGAAAAACCTCTGCAAAAAATTTGGATTTACCCTGGACCTGGCCGCCCGTCAGGAAAAACTGACCGTGGGCGAGCGGCAACAGGTGGAGCTGATGCGTCTTATCAGCGACCAGTGCCGGATATTGATCCTGGATGAACCGACAACCGGCATTTCCGCAGAACAGCAACAACTTCTATTCGGGACACTCAAACAGTTGCGCGACGAGGGCAAGGCCATTATCCTGGTTTCCCATAAGCTATCGGAAATCCACAGCCTTTGCGACCGGGTGACCATCCTGCGACAGGGGAAACCGGCCGGGGAGCAGGAGCGGCCCTTCAACGAAAAAAAACTGCTCCAGTCCATGTTTGATACTCTGCCGAGCAAAAGCGCTCGCCCGCCCGGACGGGTAACGGGTAAACCTGTTCTGCAGATGGAAGGGGTAGCAACCACAGCTGGTCGGGTCGGCCTGAAGGATATAAACTGTACAATTGACGAAGGAGAGATTGTAGGCCTGGCCGGACTCGACGGTTCGGGCCAATCCATCTTTCTCCAACTGGCATACGGCCTGCTCACCCCGGAACGGGGCCGGGTCAACACGCCGCTTGCGGATGAAGAGGCGGTCATGCGGGTTTTTCTGCCGGCTGACCGGCTTCGAGAGGGGTTGATCACGGGCTTGACAATCCGCGAACACCATCTGCTGGCCGGCAAGACGCCCTTTTTTATACATCCCGCCAGTGGTAAAGCCCCGGCCCAAAAGGCCATCTCAACTTTTTCCATTGTCGGTACTCCACAGACCAATGCCGAAGGCCTTTCCGGAGGCAACCAGCAGCGCCTCCTGCTCTCTCTTATTCCTCAGGGAGCACGGCTTATCCTGCTGGAACATCCGACCAGAGGGCTGGATGTTCAATCAGCGCAGTGGACATGGCAATACCTGCGCAGGCAGCTGCCCGACAACGGAACTATTATTTTCGCCTCGCCGGAGCTGGAAGACATCATGGAACAGGCCGGCCGGGTTCTTGTTTTTTATAACGGCGGAATCATCCTTGACCGGCCCACTGAGGCAACCAGTTACCAGGAAGTTTCCCGCGCCATAACCGGCCGGGTTTAGCCCTTTATGAAGAACAGCTTTCTCCAGACTCGAATCGGGACGGCAGCATTGCAGATCATTCCCATCTTTGCCCTGGCCGCAGGCGCGGTCAGCCTGCTGCTCTTTGTTCTTGATTTTTCTCCGACTGCCATTGTCCAGGCCATGTATTCCGGCTCCCTGACTTCATGGCTCAAAATCTCTCAAATGCTTGCTATCTGGGTTCCGCTTCTTCTCTGCTCCTGCGGCCTGCTCTTTACCTTCAAAGCCGGCCTGTGGAACATCGGTGTTGAAGGCCAGGTGGTGATGGGCGCCATTGCCGCCACCATTTTACTGCGCTTAAACCCGGATGGCCTCCCCCCCATGCTCACGATTTTTCTTGCCATAATTGGCGCCTGCGTGGGCGGCAGCTTATGGGGTTTGCTGGCCGGTCTTTTGAAAAATCGCGGCGGCGTCAATGAAATTTTCGGCGGCCTCGGGTTAAACTTCGTGGCCCAGGGTATCATTCTTTATCTGATTTTCGGCCCCTGGAAACGGGCAGGCATCGCCTCAATGAGCGGTACCGATATCTTTGATCGCGATCTGTGGCTGCCCATGCCTCTCGGCTGGCGGGTGGCGCCTGCCGCCCTTTTTGCGGCCATCTTTATTTTTTTCCTGTCCTGGCTGCTCTTGAACCGAACCAGATTCGGCCTGCGGGTAAAGGCCGTAGGACTTAACCCCAGGGCAGCCCGTCTTTTTCACATTCAGCCGGATCGCTATGGCCTGCTTGCAATTATGATTGGCGGGGCCATGGCCGGTCTGGCAGGCGGCCTGCAGGTCAGCGGGGTCTACCATCGCCTCATCCCCGCCGTATCCAGCGGTTACGGATACCTGGGACTGCTGGTTGTCATGCTTGCCAATTACAAGGTCATGCCCATTCCCCTGATCACCCTGTTTTTTGCCTGGCTGGCGGCGGGTTCCATCCAGCTGCCGATCATGCTGCAGATTGATTCCTCCCTGTCCGGGGTCATCCAGGGCGCCTGCGTGTTAAGCGCTCTGCTGGTCCATGGCCTGCGCAATCGGAGCAATAACTGATGGACATGTCAATCAGTGTTTTCCTGGCCGGTATAGCCTCTTCGGCAGCGCCCCTTGTCCTGGCCGCTCTGGGAGAGACATTGACCGAAAAATCAGGCGTTATCAACCTGTCCCTGGACGGCGCCATACTCCTGTCGGCCATGGCTGGTTTTGTCGTTGCCGGCCAAACCGGCTCCCTGGCCTCTGGATTTGCCGCTGCAGCGGCAACCGGCATGCTCACGGCGCTGGTTCTTGTGATTATCAGCATCTATCTTGGTCAGTCGCAGGTGGCGGTCGGCTTTGCCTTGACCTTTCTCTGCCGCGATCTTGCCTATTTCCTGGGCGCTCCTTTTGCCCGCACCGCAGGTCCTCAGTTGACCATTGCCCCGATACCCTTACTGGCGAATATCCCCATAATCGGCCCCCTGTTTTTTCAACACTCGCTTATTGTCTACAGCAGCTTTGCGGCAATTCCTCTCATCTGGTTTTTCATGTATCATACGCCACCGGGACTTATCCTGCGCTGCGTGGGTGAAAATCCGGAAGGCTGCTGGGCCAGAGGCATTCGTCCAAGGGTTACCCAGACCATCTACACTCTTCTCGGAGGAGCCCTGATCGGGCTTGCGGGAGCTGCCTTCTCCCTGGCAATCAAGCCGGGATGGGGACGGCCGCAAGGATGTGAAGGTATCGGCTGGATAGCGCTGGCCCTGGTTATTTTTGGCGGCTGGCACCCGCTGCGGGTTGCCTTTGGCGCCTACCTCTTTGGATTCCTGCAAATGCTGGGGATTCTGCTGCAGGACATCTTTCCGGCCGTTCCTGCCCAGATTTTTCAGGTGGCTCCCTTTCCGCTCATGATTTTTACCCTGGTTCTGGTTCACCTCAGCAGAAACAACAGGGGAAAAAAGCTGCTCCTTTTACGTCTTCTCAGTGGTGACCCGCCCGGCGCCCTGGGTAAAAATTACCGGCAGGCATAAATAAACCAGACAATACCAAAAGTTACGGAGCCGGTTCTGCCCTTTTACCCTTTCCTCTTTTATGGCACAAACAAGAGGAAAATGTTGGGTAGAAAAAACGGATGGCCTGTCAATCACCTTTTAATTGTCCAAAAGGTGTATTCATGGCATCAACCCACTTAACCACACCACTGGTTGTATCCATCACATAGATCTGGGTAATTCTATCTCTCACCACGATTTCCATCTGATATCTGCCAACCGTTGTCTCATTTTTTGTATCAACAGTTTCCACCCCCTTTGCCCCGCTGAGAAGCAAAACGGTTCCCATTGCCAAAACGCCGAGAAAAAAAACCGAAAAATGTTTACGTATAGTAAATATAGACATATCCCCCCCATTGTAATTGAATTGCTCCGATTGACTGTATCTATACAACATCCTGATTTCTTATGATTTTTTCAATTACAAAAAACCATTCTCAGGCCGACTAAAGATTATCGACAGCATTTCTTGTATTTCCTGCCGCTCCCACAGGGACAAGGATCATTTCGGCCTACTTTCCGGGGCGTTATCAAATCTGATTCAACAATTTCTCCGTCAAGATAGTACCACCTGCCTGCCTCACGGATGAATCGACTTTTCTCCCACAATACACCCGTCAATGCTCCCTGGTGATAAAAGGCGCGAAATTCCACCATTCCTTTTTCATCGTCTGCACCACCCCTGATAATCTGGAGGATCTGCAAACCAAACCAGTCTTCAAAAGTCGTAATTCCCGCACCTGGCCTTGTGGAATAATGCCAGGTTTTAAGCAGATACACTCCATTATGCTCCACATTGGCTGTGTAGCGAGAACGCATGAGCTGTTGCGCGGTTTTCGGATATTTTTCTCCGATCAGATAGGGACGGCAACATGTGTATAGAGGCTCCCCTGATCCACAATGACATCCTCCCCTATGATTCATCGCTTTCCCTTTTGTTGCACAAATCCGGACTGTTTCTTCCTTTCGTCATTCATCTATAACCTCTTAACAGTAAGAGACAATAATCAAGCAGTGCAAAAAACAACATATCGTTTTCATCCATAAATCGCTATTTCTAAGTTTTTTCCACCGCTTTAATATTGCATCGAAATCGATCTTCATTTATAATTAAAAATTACTGTAATTTTTAACATCTCGCCTGCTTCATCTTCCCTGACAGCAGGTTTGATATTTTTCAGGTCAAGGTATCGCTCAACACCTTTCCCACAGGTGCCACCCGATCCGGACAACTGTTCCAATCAAGGAGGTTTTCATGCTTATTAAAGACTGGATGGCAACGGCTGTACTTACCGTCGATGCCAACACTTCCGTGATGCGTGCCACCCGGATCATGAAAGAAAATAATATACGGCGTCTGCCGGTTCTTTCCCAGGGAAAGCTGGCCGGAGTTGTCACCGACCGCGACCTGAAAGAGGCCTCCCCTTCTTCTACGTCTGATATGGATATCCACGAGATGTATTACCTGCTCTCGGAGATGAAGATAAAAGACGTAATGACGGATAAATGCATATCACTGCATCAGGATGACACTCTGGAAAAAGCTGCGCTGGTCATGCTGAAGGAAAAGATTTCGGGAATCATGATTCTTGATGACGACGATAACCTGGTCGGCCTCCTCAGCGAAACGGATATTCTTCGTGGCTTTATCCATGCCACAGGTATTCAGGACGGGGCGGATCAATATGTAATCGACATGCCCGACTCCCGAGGATCCGTAACCAAAGTCATAGATATCCTTCGTGATTACAATGCCAGAGTCATTTCGATCCTTACCTCTTTTAATGATGCTCCTCCCGGCCAGAAACGGGTTGCCATCCGTATAACCATTGACGAGGATAAGCTGACCGATTTTGAAGAAGATATTACCAGGCTTGAGCATTACACCATTGTCTCACACAGCAAGGACGAACTGCAGAATCTGCC
>CAZURY010000101.1:0-7021 GCA_964623145.1 uncultured Desulfobulbus sp.
TTTTTTATTTTTGAGGAAAACAACATGTTGCGTGTCGGAATTATTGGTGCATCCGGATATACCGGGGTTGAGCTGGCAAGAATTCTCTCTACTCACCCCGACTGCGAACTGACTCTTGCCACTTCACGTCAGTACGACGGCAAACCTCTGTCCTCCGTATTTCCAAGTCTTCGAAAGCGTATTGATCTGGTCTGCGAAAATCCCGACCCAAAAAAAATAATCAACAAAGCAGACTTTTTTTTCACTGCTGTTCCCCATAAAACAGCCATGGAGATCGTGCCGACGCTGCTCGATGCTGGGAAAAAAGTGGTCGACCTCAGCGCCGACTTCAGACTCCGGGACGCCAAGACTTATGAACAATGGTATCAGGCCCACTCCTGTCCGGAGCTTCTTGCAGATGCGGTATACGGCTTACCGGAACTCTACCGCACACAGGTTGCCGCCACATCTCTTACGGCAAATCCTGGCTGTTATCCGACATCGGTTATTCTTGGGCTTTCTCCGCTCCTTAACGGACGGCTGATAGACACGAACACGCTTATAATCGACTCAAAATCAGGAACCTCCGGAGCAGGGCGATCGGCAAACGTCGGCACGCTGTTCTGTGAGGTCAGCGATGGCTTTCGTGCCTATAAGGTCGGCGGCGGCCATCGACACATTCCGGAAATGGAACAGGAGCTCTCCGCTCTTGCCGGCCGGGATATCACCATATCCTTCACCCCGCATCTGCTTCCCATCTCGCGCGGAATCCTCAGTACCATGTATGCATCTCTTTCCGGACCGGCGGAAGCGGATGCCATCCAGGAGCTCTATGAAAAAACATATGCTGATGAACCTTTTGTTCGCATCTGCCCACCTGGAGAAATGCCGGCGACCCAGCATGTCCGCGGCAGCAACTGTTGCGATATCGGACTGCAGATAGACCAACGGACAGGACGCATCATTGTCATAAGCGCTATTGACAACATTGCCAAGGGTGCGGCCGGGCAGGCGATCCAGAACATGAACCTTATGAATGGATTCCCTGAAACCAGGGGACTAATGGGTGCGCCTTTTTTCCCTTGATGGATCGAACTGTACGGTTGCTCATCAGTTTTGACGGCACTGCCTACAAGGGTTGGCAGCGCCAGGCATCCGTACCCACAATCCAGGGAATTCTTGAACAAAAGCTCAGCCTTATCTGTAATGAACCCATAGTTCTGCACGGGGCTGGACGAACAGATGCCGGTGTCCATGCCCTCGGCATGGTTGCTCATTTTCATACCTCATCCCCAATTCAACTGCCGGCCCTGAGCCGCGGTTTAAACAGCCTGCTCCCCCCTGACATCCGTATCATTAAAGCCGAGCACGCGACTGATAATTTTCACAGTCGTTTTTCAGCCATTGCCAAGACGTACCGTTATGATTTTCATACCGGCCGGATCATGGAGCCGACAAGACGTCTTTATGAAGCCCATTTTCCCGGACAATTTGACCCCTTACCGGTCAACAACTGCCTGAAGCTGCTCACAGGTTGTCACGATTTTGCAAGTTTTGAAGGCGCCGGTTCAAGAGATCTCACAAAAACAGGGGGGCGTGGTTCTACACGCACGTTATTCACGCTACGCCTGGTGGAGGACGACACGCTTCCACTGCATTTTTCCCTTTTTTTTACCGGTGACGGCTTCCTACGGCACATGGTACGCAATATCGTCGGCACCTTGATCCCGGTCGGTCAGGGGAAAATTTCTCCTGCTGATTTCTCAGCTGTTATCACGGCACGGGACCGCCGGGCAGCAGGCCCCACCGCACCGGCCCACGGCCTCTTTCTCGTCCAAATCTATTATTCCGAACACGAGTTTAATATACAAAGTTCCACCCCTATGATATGAAAGCGCATCCTTTCACAACATGCAGACAGATTATCCTGGCCTCTTCCTCACCAAGGCGTATTCACTTTCTCAAACAACTCGGACTCGATTTCACCTCAATTGCCGCCGCCATTGATGAAACCCCTTTACCTGGAGAAAAGCCTGATGATTTCGTTCTCCGCATGGCAAAGGCCAAGGCCCGATCCATTGGCCACTGCCATCCCGAAGCCTTTATTATCGGCGCAGACACCATTATAAGCAAACAAGGTGAAATCATCGGCAAACCAGAAAACCCCGACCATGCCCTGCAGATACTGCAACACCTTCAGGGTACCGCACACCACGTAATCACCGGGCTCTGCCTCCATCACAAAATTTCATCCCTGAAGGTCCCCATCGTTAAAAAAACCGCCATCCATTTTGGCGCCTTCTCCGACACCATACTTAGAGCCTATGTTCAAACCGGGGAACCTCTTGATAAAGCGGGAGCTTATGCCCTCCAGGGAACAGGAGGATTCCTGGTCGAAAAAATTGATGGTTCCTGTTCAAATGCCATCGGCCTGCCCATGAACCAGCTTGTCAGTTTATTGCTGAAACACGACATAATTGCCCCCGGGAAAAAACATTAAAATTTCCCCTTCCTTGACATTGCTTTCGCACCTGTGCTATTTTTTAACTATTCTCTTCACTTGAAAATTATAACCGCATCCTGAGGGCGCACATTCCACTATATTCATGCCTATCCCCGGATCCCAAAAAGATCATAAACTCTACACGGAATTGCCGGTCAGGCTTTACTCAGCCCTGCGTACCACTCGTATCTATCCACCATCAAATCCGCAGGTCAAAAAAAGCACAGACTATATCATAGATGCCCTCCGGGAGATCTTTGCCCGGGAGAAAAAAGACCTGACCATTGGCTCCTCGGAACAAAAAATCCTGATTAACGGTAAACCTCTCTCTGAAAAAGACCAGCAACGGCCCCAGATTACCGGTCTGGTAGAGCTTTTTGAAACCCTGCAGATTCATACCCTGACTTTTTATCCCACATTTTCTTCCTCCGACTGCAGTAAACTTCTTGAAGTTCTGGCTGCGGCATCGGGTCAATTCGGTCCTGAAGAACCGATACGGAAGCTCCTGCGCAAGGCTGGTCTTAAATCGGTTAATGTGGACGAAAAGAGATATGTGGCTATCCATAAAGGAGAGCAGGTTGCGCCGGAGGGCAGGGTTCTGCCACAGGGCAGCTTCCTGCAGGTCAGCGATGCCGAACTCATTCAATATGTGCTTGCTGAATCCGGAGGAAATGAGCCAAGCATCACTGATCTCTCGACAGAGGATTTACAACGCCTTTTCACCGTCGTAGGCAGAAGCACCCACCCCGCCGTCAACACCGACATACCCGACAGCAGCGAGACCCTGAAAACCCTCATCAAACGACTCGACGACAAGACAACCGGCAATAAAAAAGATGCAATACTTGAGCGATCGGCAACCGCTCTTGCCGGCCTCAACAGCGATCTTCTTACCCGCCTGCTTGCTGCTCTGCCCAAGGTAGACACCTCCAGAACCCTGCTTGAAAAAACAGTGGAACACCTGGAAACCAACCGACTGGAGGAGTTACTGATAAAGATTGCCGGCGTCATTCCCGCAGGGCTGGGCACCCGATCAAGTGGAATAGAAGAGACACTCGCCAAAAGCGGCAAAGCCCATGAAATAAAACAGATAACCAACCGGATACAGGAGGCGCAGGCACTTATTGGACTGGCGGACCAACCCACGCCCGCCCATCTTCTTCCAACGCTGCAACAACCCGACTGGTCAGCCCCTGTGCTTGTTACCGCCCTGCGCCAGCTCGTCGGCGCTGGTCGGCAGACGGCTCCTGCCGGTAGTTTTACGCAATTGCTGAGGCGTTACGAACAAGACCTCCCGCCAACAGTGTACAATCAGGTCGCCTCAAAGGCCGGCGCCAGGATGGCTTCTCTTGATGAGGAAGAACTTGGCAAAATCCTTGTACAGCGTTTTAAAGGTATTTTCGGTCGTCAGCTCTATGGTACCGTCATAGCCCAGATGTCGGATGATAAATTTGAAAACATTGCCCAGGAGCTCAATCTGCTGGCTCAGAAAAAAATAGAGATGCCCCTGGTCGATCTGGATGATGAAGAACTCCAGGCCGCCTACCAGCGACTCATGCAGACCGTGCGCGGCGAAAAATTGCGGGCGGCTCTTGCCCTGCATCAAAAACAACGTGAGCAGGAACAGCAGCTTGGCCATGATCATATTCGGGAAAATATCAAACAACTGCTTGCCGGTGACCATAGTGTCCTTGAAAATGATCATTTCCTGCAGGCCCTGCCTGCCGGCATCAACCAGCTGCTTGAGCATAACAAACAGGAAGCTGTAGACCAATTGTTAACCAGGATGGTCAGCGGCCTTCGAAAGGATGATGCCGGTATTCGCCGTGGTTGCGCGGAAGCCCTTGGACGGGCGGCCTCGACCCTGGCCGAAGCTGAGGAATGGCAAAGGTTGGACAAATTGCTGCCCGCTCTGACCCTGGCGCTGCCGCACATGGAAGACCTGCAGGCCGGTTTTCAAACCTTAAATGTATTGGAACGTCTCACCCGGCACCATATTCAATCCAGGGAGTATAACCGTGCCGTCAGCGCTCTCGACCCCATTTTTGACCTGACTGTTTATTCCGACGACCGAACGATCAACCTGGCACAACATGCCCAAAATTGTCTTAATCGCCTTGCCGATCCACCAATCCTGGATCCACTGCTGGAAAATATACAGACAGACAACCGGGACCATGACAACAGCAAGTATCTCATCTCCCGCATGGGATCGGGGGCCGCAAATTTCCTGCTGACCAGATTAGGAAAAAGCGAAATCAGAGAAGAACGGGAGTTACTGCTCAACCTGATTGAGGAAATAGGCAAACCGGCTCGTAATGCCTTACTGCTTCTGCTTGAGCAGGATGCCCCCTGGTATATTACCCGCAATATTATCCGTCTGTTCAGAAGCATTGGTGACCCTGACTGTTTCACCACTCTTGCACCTTACATCCACCATGAGGACATACGGGTAAGCAGGGAACTGGTACAGACTTTGGGGCTCATCGGAGGTCAGGCAAGAAAACAATTCTTCCTGCAGGAATTGTCGCGGGTCTCGCCTGAACTGCAGCCATTAATTGTCAGGCAACTCGGCAAAATCCACGATGAAGGCGTTGTTCTGCCGCTGACCGATCTACTGGTCGAGAGCGCCGGCTCTCCTCATCGTCTCAAAGAACAGTTACAAACCGAAATCTGCATAGCCCTGGCCAGACTACGCTCGAAAAAAGCGGTTCCGGGTCTGAAAAAAGTGGTGGAAACAAAGGATGTTCCAGGACTTGATGATTACAGTCCTGCAGTTATCACGGCGGCTGAAAGCGCTCTGCATGCCATTGAATCGGATACATCGATTCTCGATAACTCCAATCACCCGGCGGAAGCTCTACAGGCGCAACGATTACGAAAACATGATCCGCTTGCCGAAAAAGAAGCGGCCATTCTGCGCAAAGCAGCCAGAGGCAAGAAAGAAGAGGCGAAACAAGAGCTGTTTGATCTTGTTATCAGTTGTGCTAAAAACAAAGACTTTGCAAATGCGGAACGGTTACGGGAGCGTCTTTATGAAATCGATCCCATGGCGCTCACGGAGATTATCAGATCCGGAGAGTTCATAGAAAAAGAAAAAACCGGCGCGATCAGTCCAAATCAGCTGGAAACCTGGTCCGAATTGCTCGAAAAGCTGGATTCAAGTGAATTTTCCGCCATTTACCATGAGCTGGAAGAACGTACCTTTGCCTCCGAGGAAATTATTGTCAGGCAGGGTGACAAAAACGACGAACTCTTTTTCATCAATCAGGGAAGTGTCAAGATTTCTTACGCCAAGGATGACCGTGACATCTTTGTTTCAACCCTGCTCAGAGGACAGATTGTTGGAGAAAATTTCTTTGACGCCTCCTTTTGGACAGTCACGTTGACAGCGCTTACCCCGGTGAATGTATCAGTCCTCAAATCTGAAAATTTCCACCGCTGGCAGGAGGCTTATCCCGGCCTGGAGAACAAACTCCGGAGTTTTTACACCCAGTGCAACACCACCTGTGAACTGCTGAAAAAAAAGAGGCTGGACCGCAGGCAGTATGAACGAATTCAACTGTCCCGCAAGATACAAGTCCAGCTGATTGACCATAATGGTATGCCGATCGGTCGAGGCTTCAGGGGCGAGCTGGCCGATATTTCCCAAGGGGGTCTTTCCTACCTGATCAGAATATCAAAAAAAGAAAACACCCGCCTGCTGCTTGGCCGTACCATGCGGGTTACCATTCCCATCGGAGGAGATCCGGGACACCTGCTGCTTGAAGGTCTTGCCATAGGCGTCCAACCCTTTCAGCTTCTGGAAAGTGATTTTTCCGTTCATCTTAAATTTCCGGAATTGATCGATCAAGATACCCTGCAGAAAATCCTGGGTTAAAAGCAAAATATGCCCAGCATCGGACAATTTTACGAAAAATCAAAATCAGGTTCCCAGACCAGGACGACCCTGACTCCGTAAATATCGTTTCTTCTTGGCGTTAAGGCAAAAGTTTCCACCGGATAACCATCAGGATCAAAACGTTCACTGATGTGCATAAGCGCGTCCTGAAGCTCCATGGCAAGCGCCTGCAGGTCCTGGTTGAGTCGATCGATTTCCTGTTCCACCCGTTGCACGTCACCCTTTTCTTTCATCAACCGCCCGGCGCTGCGGACACCACGGGCGGAACGTGAAGCATTGGTCACGGACAAGCCTTTGCGTCCAAAAAATGCCCCGAAAATCGCCACTCCAAATGACAATGCCGTATCAACACTTCGAGCCTTTACATCACCTTTTTCCTTGTCAAGCCGGGCCATGGCCCTTTCCAGACGTGTCTGCAGCTGCCGCTGTTTACGACCGAAACGTTCCTCTATCTTTGCCGCCTGTTCTTCTTTTTTCTCCCGCAGCACAGCGGCCCGCCTCAGATGAAACTGTTCCTCGCTTTCTCCCGGCCGTGATTCCAGCTTCAAAGAGGGTACACGCAACAGTCCAAGCTTTTTCTCATGGTAGAGATAATCAGCAAGCTGTCTCTTCAGGACGGTTATATTTTTTTTATCAAA
>CAZURY010000102.1:0-2249 GCA_964623145.1 uncultured Desulfobulbus sp.
CGGCGCTCTGGCGGTTGTTGCTTCCTGGATGCGAGGACACCCCGACAGCGAGAAAAGAGAAAAATGAGTCAAACGGTTTTGATGAATTAGATGTATCGTAAACGTTCACCAGTACCCCATCTTCGTCCGATCAGGCCTCCCCACATCACGCCCGGGCGTGATCGGAGTCTAGCTGTGCTCACTTGCCTGACTCGTCGGCCTGCTTGAACGAATAGGTAAGCGAGGAACGAGACTCCGGGTAAGCGAAGACTCCGTGGGGCACTGGTAAACGTTTATATTATGCAGGTAATGCAGGCGAAACAGCATCCGGGTGAATGGTTACGATGTATCGGAGAGACAGGCGCCTTCTTCAAGTCGAAGATGCCGGTCTATTGGTTGATGTTTGTTTCTACCGGCAGTTGTACAATGAATCTTGTACCACCGGAATCTCTGCGCTCAATGGCAAAAGATCCCTTGTGATCTTTGATGATTCGTTTGACCAGCGTCAGCCCCATACCCGTGCCAAAGGTCTTGGTCGTAAAAAAAGGGTCGGTGGCAAGTGCAAGATGTGCGTCGGCTATTCCAGGTCCGGTGTCTTCAAACAAGATTCGCAGTTCATCCCTGGATGGAGGCTCGACTCTCAGTATCAGTTCGCCGCCTTCGGGCATGGCTTCAATACTGTTGCGGATGAGGTGGACAAAGGCCTGGTGCATGAGCTTTGGGTCGAGCAGGAGAATCGGATCAGGTTCGGGCATGATCAGCTGATATGAAATGTTTTGCTTTTTCATGGCCGGATAGTAAAGCATGAGAGATTTTGTCAGCAGTTCATGCACGGCCACAGGTTGTTTTTCAGGCTGCACCGTTTCGACAAAGTTGAAGAGATCCTCAAGCGTTGTCTCTATTTTGATGACCTCTGTTGTCATCATGTTGAGAAATTTCAACCATTCCGGTTTCTGCGTTTTTCTCGCAAGCAGTCGGGCGGTTCCGCCGATGGAAGTAATCGGGTTCCTGATTTTGTGGGCCAGCTGGGCCGCCATGTGGCCCACAGCCGAATAGCGTTCGGCTTCAATCAGCAGGTCCCTGTTCTGCTCCAGCTCACGGGTGACGGCCTTAAGTTCTTTAATCTGGTTTTCCATGGCCATATACAGGTGGCAGTGTTCAATAGCCAGGCTGGCTTGCGAGGCAAAGCTTTCCAGATCGTGAATCAGGGTGTCTGTGATGGGCTCCCGGGTGAGAAAATGGTCGGCGATTATGACGCCAAGTGACCTCCGGGGTGAATAGAGAGGAACGATAACAAAGGATTCTTCCTGGAGAAGGCCCAGCAGCTGAGCCGGTACCGGCCATGGGCTTTGTCCGTTTACCACATTTATGGATGTTCGCATGCGGGTGGCACGAATGAGGATATGTTCGGTTTGATCAGCCTGGACATGCAGGGCGCCGGCGATGTGATTGACCTCGGAATCATCGATAAAGCCTTGCTCCCTGATGCCTGATATCATGTCCGCAAAGCCCATGTTTTCTGCTCTGTTGTCATCCCATATTTTTTCCCTGACTTCTTGGTGTCCCGGGCCGATTGCCAGTCTGCCGACCAGGGCTTTTTGCTGCTCATCAAAGAGAGCGAGAAATGCGCGATTAAACCGGAGTCCCTGCTTGGCTGTAATACCTACCAGAATGGCCTGGAGAATCTCATCAAGATCGGTCATGCTCAGGTAGGCGGTATTCATCTGCATGGTCAGCTCATGGAGGAGCTGATTCCTGAATTTGGCCTGTTCGATTTGTTTCTGATAGCGACGGTTGTTGATGGTAAGCTGTCGCTTCTCCAGGACTTGATGGAGGGTAGCGAGCAATTCTGAAAATTTGATTGGCTTTGCCAGATAGTCATCGGCGCCCCGGCGGATACAGTCAAGAGCTGTCTGTAGATCGGTAACAGCCGTGAGCATGATAATCGCCAGGTCGGGGTATTCTTTTTTAAGTTCGGGGAGCAGTTCAAGACCGCTTATGTCGGGCAGGCCGATATCAAGAAGAACCAGGGCAATATTTTCCCTGGCCACGATCTGCCGTAATTGTGCGGCAGATCCGGCATTCAAGGTGGAAAAACCATGCTCACCCAGGAAATCCTGCAGGAGAATAACAAAATCCGGATAGTCGTCTACGATGAGAATTTTTTCATCGTTTTCCAGTCGGATTATGTCGCTTGAATTTTGAGAACCTGCAATATGTTGGAGGTCAGCCATCTATTTGAGAGCGGGTATTGATGAGAAGTAAGGGTT
>CAZURY010000102.1:2349-6984 GCA_964623145.1 uncultured Desulfobulbus sp.
GGTTATTCACCTGTACAGGTTCATTTCTACTCCTGAAAAAACTCGCTGTCAAGCGCGGCTGGGTGCAATCTCGGATTGCCTGCAGGCCGGAGGCATGGTAAGGAGATTGGCAGGAGTTTTTTGACAAAAAACTTGCCGATAGATACGCCATTCATTACAGGCGTGATACATTAAATTGTTACGAGCATCCATGCCGCAGAAAAAGAATCAGCAGGCGGGGAAAACCGTCAGCGATGGGGAACTGCTTCAGGTCATAGCCGATTTTCTTCATATGGGCCATGTGGAAAATATTGTCGCCATGTATAAGCAAGAGTCCCGTTATTATGACTGGACCGGAACGTTACTGACCGATGAACGGTTCGCTGTCCGTCTTGGCGTCTGCGTCCTTTTTGAATATCTCATCGAAGATCGTCCCGAGGATGTTGCGCTGGCCATTCCCTCACTGGTCCGCCAGCTTGAGCATGAGGAAAGCTGGGTTCGCGGTGAGGCCGTCAATGTGCTGGGGATTATCGGCAGTCGGGAAGCTCTGAGCTGGGTGGAGAAGATGACTGCCGATCCGGATGATCAGGTTGTTGCTGTTGCCCGTGATATATTGCAGCAGGCCGAGCGGGGCTGTTAGCATGGTAAAGGTTATTTCATCAGATTTTGCAATGAGAATGGTTGTTCATCCTGTGCAGGATGGTTGCCGTATGGTCGGGTAGCGGTTATGGAAGAAATTTTTGGCCCAACCGGTGTTCTTGCCCTCCATCTACCCGGATATGAACCGCGCACCGGTCAGCGAGAAATGGCGACGGCCATTGCCGAACTGCTGTCCACATCGACGGATCCGGAAGAATCCACCGGCCAGGCTTCTTCCCTGGCCATAGAAGCGGAAACCGGACTCGGCAAGACACTGGCTTACCTGATTCCTGCGGTGTTAAGCGGGAAAAAGGTCATTGTTTCCACCAATACCCGCAATCTGCAGGATCAGATCCTTGAGCGGGAAATTCCCTTCATTCGTCAATATATTGATACCGGCCTTAAGGCAATCTGTGTCAAGGGCCGACAGAATTATCTCTGTCTTTACCGTTGGCATCAGCAGTGCACCGGTGATCAGGGTGAGTTGTTTACCGGCTCGGCAGCGGAAAAAATAAGCGGGTGGATTGATCAGACCCGTTTTGGTGATCGTGCCGAACTGGACTGGCTCTCTTCCCGCTCACCGCTCTGGCAGAAGATCTGCTGTCAGTCGCATTTTTGTCTCGGCAGCGACTGTCCGGAAGGGCATCACTGTTTTTTAAATAGACTGCGACGGGAGGCTGCGGCCTGTAAACTTTTAGTGGTCAACCATCACCTGTTGTTCTCCGATCTTGCCGTACGTCGCGGCGGCTACGGTGAGGTGCTGCCCAGGTACGAAGTAGTCATCTTTGATGAAGCCCACCATGTGGAAAAAGTAGCCACCCGATTTTTCGGTCGTTCCTTTTCCCGCTATCAGGTCAAGGATCTTGCAGCTGATCTTGAACGAAGCTCCGGCGAGGGACTGGAGCCCGGGCAGCGCCGGGATCTTCTACGCAAGACCAATAGACTGTCCGGTAGAATGGAACAGTTTGTTTCCCTGTTTCCGGCAAAACAGGGAAGATTTCCTTTGGATGGGATGCTGCAGACCGCATCGCCCTTGATGGAAAAACGTGATTTACTGCTGTCGGCTTTTGATGCCCTGGCCGAAACCCTGGACTCATTTGGGAGCGGCAGGGAACCGTGGGTTCAGTATGGAGTCCGTTGCCGGGAACTGCAGGCAGAGCTGGAATTTATCTGCACCGTGTCTTTTGATGATCTACCGGAAGAGGAAGTACGATATGTTCACTGGTTTGAGCGTCGGGAAAAAAACCTTCTTCTGTCGGCAACTCCCATTGATGTATCGATGGAGTTGCAGGCCAGTCTGTTTTCCATGGCAGGCGCCTGTGTGTTTACGTCTGCGACCCTGACTGCCGGGGGAGATTTCAACTATTTTTTTGGCCGGTTGGGTCTTGCCGAAGATACACCTGCTCTGTCTTTTCCCTCACCGTTTAACTATGCGGATCGCACCCTGCTCTATATTCCTGAAGATACCTTTCCCGAACCGGTCGGCAGGGACTATCTGCAGAAACTGCATGCGCAGATACTTCAATTGATTGAGGCAGCAGGCGGCAGAGCGCTGGTATTATTTACGTCCTTTAAGGCAATGGATATGGCCTTTCGCGCCCTGGAAGAGGTGATAGCCTTTCCTGTTTTCAGGCAGGGCGATGCTCCCCGGCATGAGCTGCTGCGTCGCTTTTCCCGGGAAGTTGATTCCGTGTTGTTTGCAGTTGCCAGCTTCTGGGAAGGCGTGGATATCCCCGGTGAGAGTCTCAGCCTGGTCATTATTGATAAATTACCATTTGAAGTCCCCAGCGACCCTGTTATTATGGCCCGCATGAATAGAATTACCGCCGGTGGCGGTAATCCCTTTTTTGATTTTCAGGTGCCAAGAGCCATACTGACGCTCCGTCAGGGTGTTGGTCGTCTTATGCGCAAGAGCGAGGATCGTGGAGTAATAGCCCTCCTTGATGTCCGTTTATTTACCAAGGGGTATGGCCGACGATTTCGAAGCAGTCTGCCGCCAAGTCCGATTGTCCGGGATTTGCAGGCAGTAACAACTTTTTTTACTCAGGAATGTGATGACAGTCAGCAAAGAGAGTCAGACCCGGTTGGGTGAGGTGGCCGCCCGGGTAGCGGGTCATGTGGAGCATGCAATGCGCGCGGATATCGGCAGCGCCTTGCGTGATTGCGATCCCCTGCTTGCAGAAGTACTGGAATATGCCATTTTCGGCGGCGGTAAACGGATACGGCCCCTGTTGACGGTATTGTCATCCACTATCTGTGGCCGCAGAGATGAACAGTTGTATCTATTGGCCGCAGCCCTTGAATATCTGCATGTGGCCACCCTGATTCATGATGATGTTATTGATCATGCCAGAACCCGCCGTGGCCGGCAGTCGGTACGCAATAAATATGGTATGGCGGTGGCGATTCTGGCTGGTGACTGGCTGCATGCCCGTTCCATGCATTTGATCGGGCAACTGACCGGTCCGGACGGTCTTTCCGTCTTCTGCCGGGCAACCGGCGCCATGGTCGATGGTGAATATCTGCAGATCCGACATGCCGGTGATATATCGCTTACCCAGGAAAAATACTTTTCCATTATTGGGCGCAAAACCGCCAGCCTGATTGCCTCAACCTGCATGCTTGGCGCCATGTTTGCAGGCGGCACGCCTGCGCAGCAACAAGCCCTTGGCCGGTATGGGGAAAAGGTGGGCGTTGCCTTCCAGGTGGTGGATGATCTGCTGGATTATCTGGGAAACCAGCGGGAAACAGGGAAGAAAGTCGGCAATGATTTTCTGGAAGGAAAGATTACCCTGCCGCTCATTGCCGCCCTTGAGCAGGCGAATGTGGAAGAATATGAGGAGTTGACCTCATTGCTGACCGGGGACAGATCAGGCCCTGAAACCTGTGAGAGACTCAGTGTCCTGCTGGACAAGCTCGGTGGTTATCGTTTTGCCCGCAGTCGCGCTAGAGCCCTTGTCGGCGAAGCGGTGGCAGCTCTGGAGATTTTTGCCTCCGATTGTGAACATGAGAGCTATGAACTGCTGGTCTCCATCGCCGGATATATTCTGGCAAGGAAACAATAAATGGGAAAATATCAGATTGTCTGCCTGCAATTTGTTTTAATGGCGATTGTTGCCTTTTTGATGCCTTCCTGTCGTTTTTTTCCGCAGGAGGAGACCGTGCGGGAACCGCCACAGGCCAGTCAATCAACCCGGAAATCGGAAAAAACCTCTATCATCTTTGAAGAACCCAATCTTCCCGCCTCCGGTGAGCCTGTAGAGGATACGGCAGCCGCAGCTGATTTTGTCAATCGATCTTCAGGAGACTCCCTTCCGAAAATTGCAATTATTATTGATGATATGGGATATCATCAACAGATCGGCCGGCAACTTCTTGCCCTTGATTTGAACTTGACCTTTTCCTTTCTGCCGCAGGCTCCGTATACCCGGCAACAGGAAGAACAGGCCTGGGTAAAGGGGCGTGATGTACTTCTGCATATGCCGATGCAGGCCCATGATAGGGCATTTAATCCCGGTCCCGGCTCCTTGTATCTGAAATATTCCCCCAAACAGATGCAGTCCCTTGTTGCAGAAGATTTAAACAGTGTGCCCCATGCCATCGGCAGTAATAATCATATGGGTTCCGGTTTCACCGAGGATCGTGCGGCCATGCATGTGGTGCTCGGCGTTTTGAAAAAACGAGGGCTCTTTTTTGTTGATTCCTACACCACGGCTGATTCGACAGGCTTGGATGAGGCCCGGAAGATGTCGATTCCCACCGCCAGACGGCATGTTTTTCTTGATAATGTCCAGAACATAAAAAAGATATGTCGTCAGCTTGACACCCTGGCAGCCCTGGCCCGCAAGCAGGGTTGGGCAATCGGCATCGGCCATCCGCATCAGGCCACTTTGGATGCCCTGGTTGCCTGTGGTCCGGAGATTCAGGCAAAGGTGAAAATTGTCGGGGTGCACACATTGGTCAGGTAACCGTTTATCAGAATGCTGTTTCACCTGCATTACCTGCATAACGTTTGCC
>CAZURY010000103.1:0-6885 GCA_964623145.1 uncultured Desulfobulbus sp.
CTACTAAAAACTGTCAGTACATTATAAAAGGGTCCCGGCACCAAATCCAGGCCATTATCCGGACCATTATTTTTTCCCGCAATTCTACGCTTTCTTCCAGGGAGATCGTCTATGAAAATTCGTCTTTTAATCGTGGTTGCTGCTCTTGCTTTAAGTGGCTGCAGCCAGGTACACATGGGCAGTGAACGTTCAAAAACCGTTGCCACGGGAAGTGCCGGAGGGGAATACACCGAGAATGTCAATCCCCAGCTTGAACATTGCGCAGAACCCATCGGTACGCTGGCGGTTAACGAAGATCACACCGCCAACTGGTATTCCTGGTTGGGCCGATACGGCATACAGTCAACCGTTCCCGTCCTGCGTCTTCTTTCCCAACAGAGCAATTGTTTTGTTGTCGTGGAGCGCGGTGCTGGTTTAAACAGCCTGGAACGGGAACGACGCCTGCAACGATCGGGAGAGTTGAGAAAACACAGCAATTTCGGTAAAGGTCAGCTTGTTGCCGCAGATTACACCGTAACTCCAACCCTTATCTTTTCCGCTCACGATACCAGGGGAATCGGCGGAGCAATTGGCGGTTTATTCGGTAGTGTCGGCGCCTTGATAGGTAGTTCGCTTAAAACAAATGATGCTCAGAGCATGTTGACCCTGGTCGACAACCGATCCGGCGTTCAGGTTGCCGTGGCAGAGGGAAGCGCTGATTCCATGGATATTGCCGGGCTGGCAGGATTATTCGAAACCGGGCTCGGCGTCGGTTCCGGCGTCCGGGCCTACAGCAGAACCCCGGAAGGCAAGGTTATTGCAGCATCGATCACCGATGCCTTTAACAACCTGGTTCGAGTGACAAAACATTACAAACCGCAAAAGGCGACCGGTCCGCACGGCATGGGCACCGGAGGCAAGCTCAAGGTAAACTGATCGTCGCGGAATCCTGAACAAACCAGCTGAGCCGGACCATATTTTCAGCTCACGCCCCACAATCATGACACCGCTTCGCTGTTTCTTCCGGGTTGATTTTCGAAATAAATGTTAAGGCCCCTTCCGTGCCATATGTGCAAGGGGTCTTTTATTTTCCCAGCAGGGCGAAACGATCCCAGAAATCGGGAAATGATTTGGCCACGCACTGCTCACCGGTGATTTTCACTCCCGGTACTTTGAGACCGGCCACGGCAAAACACATGGCGATCCGATGGTCGTCATAGGTTTCGATCTCGGCTCCATGCAGATTCTTCCCTCCGGCGCATCCATGGATGAGCATGGAATCCTTTTGCTCTTCCACCTGAGCGCCCATTTTGCCAAGCTCCGTAACCATGGCAGAAAGTCGGTCACATTCCTTAATCCGCAGATGACCGATGTTGCCAATCACGGTCGTTCCTTCGGCAAAGGCAGCGACAACAGCCAGGGTCGGGGCTACATCAGGCATATCACCCATATCAACCTCTATGGCCTTGAGGCGCTTCGGACCACGTACCGTCAAACCACCCTTACTGCTGCGCGAAACATCACAACCCATTCTGGCCAGCAAGGGCACCAGTTGTGCATCACCCTGTAAAGAAGGCACCGGTACATTGGCAACAGTGACACGCCCGCCGGTTATTGCCGCTGCGGCCCAGAAATAGGAGGCCCCTGAAGCATCACCCTCAATGGCATATTCCCTGCCCTGATAACCAACCTGCGGAATACGAAAAAAATTAAGCAGAGGAGAGGCCTCTGCCTGGACACCAAAAGAACTCATCACCGTCAAGGTCATTTCCACATAGGGTTTGGAATAGACCTCTCCCCGCACTTCCAGCTCGGCCGCCTGCTCCGCATAAGGCGCTACCAGCAGGAGGGAGGAAAGATATTGGCTGGATTTTCCTTCCGGTAAAACAGTCGTGCCGCCTGCCAGACCATTTGCCCTGATGGTAAGCGGTGGACAGCCATTGCCGGAATCACTTTCTATATCAACACCCCAGCCCTGCAACGCCTCCAGCAGGGGATCAATGGGGCGACGGCCCATGCGATCGCTGCCGGTAATATGAAATGTTCCCTGGCCAAGAGTTGCCACGGAAGTAAGAAATCGGGTCGCCGTGCCGTTATTGCCGAGATAAATATCCTCCGCCGGCACCTGTATTTTCCCGGCGGCGCCATGAACCTGCCAGCAGCCGGAATCCTCATCATTTACAGCGATCCCCATGGCGCGCAGAGCAGCTATGGTATAAGCCGTGTCTTCGCTTGCCAGCGGCCCGGACAGAACAGAAGTTCCCCTGGCCAGTGCAGCGGCAATAAGGGCCCGCTGGGTCAGGCTTTTGGAACCGGGAACCTCCACGGTAATGTCAATCCGTTCAACAGGTACAATCTCTTTCATATATTTTTACCGGCAGATATATTCATTCCACCTTTTCTCTTTTCAAGTTCTTCCACAAGGGCCCGGCGCATAACATCCCGGGGCGGCCTTCGCCCTGTCCATATCTTCAATTGTACTGCTGCTTGATACAAGAGCATGGCCAGGCCGTCTATTGTTTGACAGCCAGCTGTTTCCGCCTCTTGAAGAAGTCGGGTACGCAGGGGGGTATAAACAATATCCATAACCACCGAAAAATGGGTGAGCAGAGCCGGGTCTATGGCAATACCACCACGATCCGGCTCCATGCCGACTGAAGTGGTATTCACCAGAGCATCGGCACGGATATCAGCAAGTTTGCCGGCAGGGACAAAGGCACAACCAAGCCAATCGGCAAGAGCCTGCCCTTTTTCCTCTGTCCGGTTGGTGATAATTACCTCTGCCCCTGCTTCAACCAGGCCAAAACAGACCCCCTTGGCTGCTCCTCCGGCGCCCAGAACCACCACCCGGCTGCCGGCAAGTTTGATTCTGTCGGCAAGGGCCAGGTTTGAACCAAGCCAGTCGGTATTAAATCCACGCACCGTCACTTCATTGTCGCCGGGTTTCTTTCTGAGTAACAGGGTATTGACCGCACCAATCCTCCTGGCCACCGGGTCAATCTCATCTAAATCCTTCATCACCGCCACCTTATGTGGAACCGTGACCGACACCCCGGTAAAGCCGAGGGTGCGCAGAGCAGCAACAGCGCCGGTAGCATCAACAGTCGTCATGGGTATATAGACACCGTTAATACCCATGGCGGCGAAAGCGGCATTATGCATGGCCGGACTCAGGGAGTGGGTAACCGGATGCCCGATAATACCAAAAAGCTGTGTATGTCCATTAATGATCATGAGAAAACAGATTACATAATGTGTTCATCCGGTCTGCCGACAACTGACCCGGCGCTGTGGCCTGCTCTTCGGAGACGGCGACATAGGTCATTTCTCCGCCAAGGTATAAGGTGGCAAAACGACTGATCCTCCCAATCTCACCCATACAGAAGGCACTTAAGGGAAAACCGATTTCTCCGGCCTCACGCAGTAGTGAAAGTACCCGCAGCACATCGCCCGTGCTCTTGGCAGTGGTAACGATTTTTCCCATATCCGCCCCGGCAGCCCGCATCTGCAGAACAAGTTCTATCAGTTCTTCCGTTGGCGGGGTTTTTCTGAAATCATGCCAGGAGAGAATGAGCCGGGTTGAAGAATGATGTCTGGCAACAAGCAGTTGTTCCCGCAGAGACTGGTCGGCACGAAGTTCAAAATCTACGTAGGCCGCCCGCAGATTCACCGCCTGCAGCAAGGGTTGCAACCGTTCCTCCTCACTGCCTGAAAAAGCGCCGCCTTCCCAGACCGGTCTGTTGGTAAACAGCAGCGGCAATGCTGCCAGCTGCAGGCATTGTTCTACATTCGGCATGGTCATGGTGTCAAGACGGATTTCCACCACATCGGCCAGATCACTGCTCGCCTGCACTGTCTTCGCCAGCAGTTCGGCATTCGCACCACTTACTGACACACAGATCCTTCCCCTGTCCATGGTCAACCACTCTCCGTCTGCAGGGTGCCGATAATTGAACGGATGGAACTCTCGCCCTGAGCCCTGAGATAATCTGTCAGTCCTTCGATGATTGATTCAGCTGCCCGGGGTTGATAAAAGTTGGCTGTTCCGACCTGGATGGCGCTGGCCCCGGCGATGAGAAACTCCAGTGCATCCTCGGCCGTGGCAATTCCGCCAATGCCGATAACCGGTATCGAAACCGCCCGGGCCACCTGCCAGACCATGCGCAGGGCAACAGGCTTTATTGCAGGTCCGGACAGGCCGCCGATTACATTGGCAAGGCTTGGTCGTCGGCTGGTCGTATCAATGGCCATACCGATCAACGTATTGATAAGAGAAACAGCATCGGCGCCGGCATCCTCAACGGCACGGGCCATAATAGTGATATCCGTGACATTGGGGGAAAGTTTGACAATCACCGGCAAATCGGTTCGCTCCCGAACAGTTCTGGTCACATCGGCGGCCATGGACGGATCGGTACCAAATGCCACCCCGCCCTTTTTCACATTGGGACAGGAAATATTGACCTCAAGAGCGTCAATGCCCTCAACTCCGGTCAACCGCTGCGCCAGGATACCGTATTCTTCCACCGAGTCACCAAGAATATTGACAACAACCCGGCTGTTGATCCCGCGAAGAAAGTCCATTTTCCCCTCAAGAAAACCCTGCAAACCAACATTTTCAAGGCCAATGGCATTAAGCATGCCGCAGGCTGTTTCCACAACCCGTGGCGGAGGATTACCAGCTCTGGGCTCCAGGGAAATCCCCTTGACCACCACGGCTCCCAGTCGGTGCAGATTGACAAGCTGGGAGAACTCCCTGGCATAACCGAAGGTTCCGGAAGCGGTCATTACCGGATTGCGCAACGAAAGCCTTCCCAGGCGTACACGTAGATCAAGATCTTTGTCCTTTATACCGTCCATGCGACCTCACCGGCGTCAAACACCGGCCCCTGACGACAGACATGGAGATAGCCATGTTCCGCCCCGGTCACCGCACAACCAAGACAAGCCCCCAGACCACAGGCCATGTGGGTTTCCAGAGACACCTGACAATGCACACCAACCCCCTTTGCCATGTCGGCACAGATCTTCATCATCGCAAAAGGCCCACAGGTATATAACCGCTCAACGACAGGCAGCGCCGGATCCAACAATTCGGTAACGAAACCATGATGTCCCATGGAACCATCATCCGTGGCAGTTTTTACCGTATAGCCGAGATCAAAAAATTCATCGGCGAAAAGGGTGAGTTCTTCTCTGTTTCGGGCGCCAAGAAACACAAAATCCCTTTCAGGAGTCTCTGTCGTCCGCAGCAGCCGTTTGGCAAGAAAATAGAGGGGGGCAATCCCCATCCCCCCGCCAATCAAACAAAGCCGCTCTTTTTGGTCAAACGAAAAACCTCGACCAAGAGGTCCTATGCAATCGATGTGATCTCCAGGCATTAACTGTGCAAGGAGAGCCGTTCCCCGACCAATGACCTTGAAAAGAATCTGTATAGTACCATCAATAGTTACCTGGTGGATGGAAAAAGGTCTGCGCAGCAGGGGATCCATACTATCGCTGACCTGCACCATGACAAACTGCCCGGGATGGGCGGTCCGGGCAATCTCCGGCGCCTGCATGGTTAAACGGACAATACCATCGGCAATGAGTTCTCGGTGAACAAGAGGAGCTTTTTCCTGGAATTCAGGCATGGAAAACGATACAAAGAAGAAATAAGATTATTCTTTTAGCCCGGATATTTCACAAAGGTCGTAGCGAAATGCATGAAATATCCGGGTTGGCACGTCATGGTGTTGGGTTCCATAATAAATCACAACGACAAACTCGTAATGTATTGAGCCGGCAAGGTATTCCCCCCGCCGCATTTATTACAAAAAACAACATAACAGAGATTATTCCCGTGGACACTCTTTTTTCAATCTTTGCCTTTCTCTTCGGTGCAGTTGTCGGTTCCTTTCTTAACGTGGTCATACTCAGGCTGCCGGACGAAAATCAATCCATCGTCTTTCCCGCATCTCACTGCCCGAAATGTTCAACTCCTCTGCACTGGTATGAAAACATACCCATACTTAGTTATCTTGTCCTGCGGGGAAAATGCAGAACCTGCAAGGAAAAAATTTCCATCCAATATCCACTGGTCGAGTTGCTCATGGGCTTGCTCAGCGCTGCCCTGTTCCTGGTCTTCGGTCCCGGCCTTGCCTTTTTATTCTACTTTCTC
This sequence comes from uncultured Desulfobulbus sp., assembly GCA_964623145.1. Classification (GTDB taxonomy): domain Bacteria; phylum Desulfobacterota; class Desulfobulbia; order Desulfobulbales; family Desulfobulbaceae; genus DRLX01. The sequence goes on from CAZURY010000103.1 coordinate 6,140, forward strand.
TTTTGTGCCGCCCTGCTCGTCATTATCTCTATTGATATCCACCATCAGATCATTCCTGATGTGATCACACTGCCCGGTATCCTCATCGGCTTTGCCGGCTCCTTTCTACATTCCCAGATCAGCTGGCAGCAATCCGCTCTCGGCATCTTGCTCGGCGGCGGCATTCTGTACGGCATAGCCCTTGCCTACTACCTTCTCGCCAAAAGAGACGGCATGGGTGGTGGCGATATAAAACTGCTTGCAATGATAGGCGCTTTTCTCGGCTGGCAGAGCCTGCTTTTTGTTATCTTCGCCAGTTCACTTCTTGGATCAATCGTCGGCATTGGCGCTATGGTCAAACAGAAAAAAGGGGGTCGCACCCGGATACCCTTTGGTCCCTTTCTCTCAGTTGCCGCTCTTGGCTGGCTCTTTTTTCAGCCCTACATCCTCAAACTCTGGCAGCTGTATCTTAATCTCAGCTTGCCAACCCATTAATATCAACAAGCTTTCTCTGAAGCAGAGAATATGAATTATCTAAAAGATCCCTGCTCCAGTTTTTTTACACCGACCCTCTGACCTCTGATATTTTGCACCACATAACGATTATTACTCAGAAGACGTGGACTCCAACTACAGTAAACCTGAATCTGATCGCCAATCTTTATAGCCCGGGAACGCATTGCCCGAATCGACATCTCAAAACCAATTCCTTTTGATGACACATCACTGAGATTTATCTCCACATCTTTTCCGGAACTCGTAATTAA
>CAZURY010000104.1:0-6861 GCA_964623145.1 uncultured Desulfobulbus sp.
CATTCAAAGAACATGGAAATTAACGGTAAGACAGCCCTGGTACTTGGGGCATCAAGGGGAATAGGCCGGGCCATTGCCAAAAAACTGGCTCAACAGAACGTTCGCCTGTTTCTCCCCTGGTATGACTGGCCCGATGATGTACGGACAATGGAAGAGGAATTTTCCACCATGGAACAAAACCATGTCTGCCTGCAGGCTGACCTGCGCAATAAAGATGCGGTGAACAACATTGTCCGGGTAATTGAACGTGAGGCAGGGGGACTTGATATCCTTGTCAACAACATCGAACGAGGAGGCATGCCTGTGGTGCATGGACCTTACTCCCTGGATATCAATCAGGATCAGTGGCAACGGGAACTGGAAACAACATTGCATGCCAAGTGGATGGTTTTTAACAGCTGCCTGCCGCTTTTGCGCAAAGTCCCTGAGGCCGCTGTTATCAATCTCTCATCCATTGCCGGCATAACCGGCCGCGCCGGTATTGCGGGCGTTTTATTTAATGACGGCTATGCGGCAGCCAACAGAGCAATTGAAACACTAACCCGCACATGGGCCAGGCTTGGCGCTCCATCCATCCGGGTCAACGAGATTATGCTGGGCATTATCGACAGTCGGCACGGAAAGGGCACCAGGGGCTGGGGGGTATTGACCGGAAAAGAAAAACAGCAGGTGCTGGACCACACTCTGCTCAAACGAACCGGCACTCCGGAAGAAGTAGCCGAAGCCGTTCTTTTTTTCCTGGAAAAAGCGGATTTTATGACCGGATCCACCCTGCGCCTGGATGGAGGATTTGTGCTCGGCAATGAACCTGTTCCGCCCATGCCTCCGGGAATACTGGAAAAGTGACCTACAAATCCAACGCCCAGTCAGGAATGTGATGCATGATATAATCAGAAACCACTTCTTTTTCTTCTGATTTATCAACCGGCCCGATTTCATCCATTACTTCATCAAAATCAAACCAGCAGATCTCCTTATCATCTTTATTATACACTGTCAGGATACGATGGTCAGGTCTCTCAATATCCTCTTCTTCCTGTATGGCAGCCACAATGCCTGCCGCCTCTTCAAAAGACAGAAAACGAACTTCTTCACTGCTCATTACTTGCTCCAAGACCATTTCGCCTAAATTGAGCGTTCACCCCACCTGCAAATAAAAAAAGATAAATAATTATAAGTGTTTTCTTTTTAAATTGTTGCAGATGGGGTGAAACCCTACGGGATTTCCATTTCATCCCCAATCTGCAGGCCTTGAGCTGTCTCATGTAGACTTAACTACAATGAAACAGCACAAAACCTGCAGATTGGGGCGAAATGAAAATCGCTCAACTGAGGTTTCAGCTTATTGTTCTGCAATTTCATAAAAGAATGTCTTGAAAAAACATCAGGACATAAAAAAAGGCGAGCAGATAACAATCAACTCGCCCTTAAAAAAAACTTTTTTGGTTATGCAGGTTTCACGATGGCACCAGATCGGATGCAACGTGTACAGGCGTTCACTCTCACAACCCGACCGCTATCGGTAACCGTCCGCACCTTTTGAAGATTAGGAAGCCATCGCCGACGATTTTTATTGTGGGCGTGACTGACGTGGTTGCCCGTAGCCGGGCCCTTGCCACAAATTTCACATATTCTGGCCATGATATATTCTCCTTAGAACAGGGTATTTTTTATTGAACCTGGTATAAATACCATTTTTTTATCGAAATGCAAGTTTTTTCCACTCGCTACTCGAGCCGGTTCTAGCCACCATGGAGTATTATTTATGCATTCCCATTATCCGGGCACGCTGTTCACTCGATTCTTTGAAAAAAATATGATAAGTTTTCTGCTATCATGTTGACCAGTCTACGCGGCAAACTCATTGTCATTTTCATCCTGCTCACCGTTTCGGTTGTCATAGTCTCCAGCGGCTTTGCCCGTTATAAACAGCGACAGTTTGCCCTCGACCGGGCCAGAGAGCGGGCGGCGGTCGATCTTGAACTCATTGATGTCAATATGCGCTCCGTGCTCAACTGGGTCCGACGTGACCTGTTAATGCTCAGTGAGCTTTCCAGTCTACACGACCTTATTAACAGCAGCGTCGAACACCCGCCCAGAGAAATTCTACGGCGCCTGCAGACCACGTTTATTTCCCTGGCCCGGCACCATGCTATTTTCCAGCAGATACGGCTCCTTGACGTCGATGGTCGTGAGGTCGTGCGCATTAATATGAAAAACAGCCATGTCTGGTTAACCCCCCAAAAGCTCCTGCAGGACAAATCAGACCGTTATTATTTCCAGCAGGCAGTACGGCTTGCCCGGTCAAAGGTGTATATCTCGCCCATGGATCTCAATGTCGAACAGGGAAAAATAGAGCGGCCGCTGGTGCCGGTAATCCGCTATGCCACCCCGGTCTTTGATGACACTGGCCGCAAGAAGGGAGTGCTTGTTCTAAATGTACTGGGCGATTCAATTCTTGAACTATTGAAAAATCAGCAGGAAAAAGTCAGCCAGGGCATTAAGTATTTTCTTATCAATAAAAACGGTTTTTTTCTCTTTCATGATAATCCCGGAAAAACCTTTGGCTTTATGCTCAACGGTAATGATAATTTCTTCAGTGACGAGCCGGGGCTACAGCAATGGATACAGAATAAACAACAGGGAGAGGTAATAAGAACCAGCGAGGAGACAAGTCGCCGGACTCTGTTTGCCTTCAGACGCATCAACCTGAATGCCACTGACTCAACAGCAACCAATAATTACTGGACGATTTTAACCATTATCGACGATTCCGACCTGCTGGTCGGAATGAATGAATACATTCAATCCTTTGTTCCCTTTACCCTGTTTCTCATTGTTCTCTGCATCGGTGCCGCTGTTCTTGTTGCCTGGAACTGTTCCCGACCTGTTGTTTCCCTGGCCACGGCTGCAAAACAAATCCACCAGGGAAATCTTTCTGCCAGGGCGCAAGTCTACACCGTTGATGACATGGGTAAATTTGGATGTCTTTTCAACGAGATGGCAGAAAAACTGGAGGAAACCATTCGTCGACTCCGACTCTCTGAATCCAAATACAGACAAATTTTTGAAAACTCAAGAGATTGCATATTTGTCACCGACAAGCGGTGTAATATTATTGACATCAATGCCGCCGGGAGGGAAATGCTCGGTTTTGGAGACTCTGATAACGTCAAACAACTCTCGCTGAACTGCTGCCAGGGTACTGATAACCGGAATGGAAATTCTGTTTTACAAAACGACATCCAGGAAAAAGGGTATGTCAAGGATTATGAAACCTGGCTCCAGTGCCCGGACGGTACAATCCGTCATTGCCGTTTGACGGCAACCTCAAGATATAATAATAATGGCACCCTTTTAGGGTATGAAGGAATTTTGCGGGATATCACCGAAGAAAAGAAAAGGCAGGAGGCAAAACAGCGATTTGAAAAGAAACTTCAGGAAGAAATCGTGCTGGCTGAAGAACGGGAACGGCGTTATATGGGGCAGGTATTGCACGAAGAAATGGCCCAGAACCTGGCTCTGGTCAACCTCAAACTCCAGGAAGTTGAAAACAGAACTCATGATCCTGCAGCAGGTTCAGGCTCAAGCATCGACAACCTGCTGAAAACGACCCGCTCATTGGTCAAAAGGATGATCCTCCAGATCAGAACCATGATTTTTGATCTTTATCCGGTCATCCTGGATGACCAGGGTCTTGTTCCGGCGATGAACTGGTACGGTGACAATTTTACCCGCCAGACCGATATAGAGGTAACCGTCTATGGAGCCACCGGATCGCTTGGGTTGTCCGAATCCCAAAAAATTTTTCTGTTCCGCGCTTTTAAAGAATTACTGCACAATGCGTGGAAACATGCCCAGGCAAAAGAAATTGTTGCAACAGTAAAAAAAACAGGCAACCATGTGCGCCTTACCGTGGATGACGCCGGCAAAGGATTTAATCCCGAGGATGTAGGATCAAACACCGAGGAGCTCAAGGGAATAGGGCTGGCCAGCATTAAACAGTGGTCTATTGCCATAGGCGGAACACTTTCCATCGAGTCCGAACCCGCCAAGGGCAGCCGAATATCCATTGACATTCCGCTTGCACAACCAGAGGAAGAGGCATGATTTCCACATTTCTCGCTGATGATCACCAGATGTTTCGTCAAGGACTTCGCACTCTGCTTGCTTCGACCAAAGACATTCATGTTATTGGCGAGGCCAGTAACGGTCAAGAGAGTCTGCGCCTGATAGAAGAACTCCAACCGACCGTGGCCGTGCTTGACATTGCCATGCCCGGCCTGACGGGCATTGAGGTTGCCCGGCGCTTATCCAGACTGGCGCCAAAGACAAAAAACCTGATACTGACAATGCATGCCGACTGTTTTTACGCTGTCGAGGCCCTGAAGACAAATGCACTGGGATTCATGCTTAAGGAAGAGAGTTTTGACATGCTGATTTATGCCATACGAGCAGTCGCATCCGGCAATATGTTTGTATCGCCAACCTTGGAGAAACCGGTCCTCAAGGAGTTTGTCGGCCTGGCAAAACAATCCTCAGGAAGCAGTGGCAATATTCTGACGGAAAGAGAACGGGAAATCCTGCAGCTTGTGGTCGAAGGTTTGACCAACCAGGAAATTTCTAAAAAATTATGCATATCTTCCAGCACCGTGGATACACACCGAAAAAATATCATGGCCAAGCTGGATATCCATTCCATTGCCGGCTTGGTCAAGTACGCCATCCGGCATAAAATCGTCACCCTGTGACTCTCTTCAACTCTTCACCACCAGCATTTCAGCAGCGCCTTTTTGAAACTGATAACCAACCTTCTGCACAACAACCTCCATGCCCTCTTCGGCAAGGAAAAGAAGTACGGGGCGAAGATGTCGGGACATTTTGCCTTCAAGATCAAGTAACGGATAAATTCGCACCTCATGAGCGACGCGACATAATTCCCGAATCGCTGCTGTATGGTCCGTAAAACCAAGGTGTCGACTGTAGAGAAACAGATAATGGGAGCACAGGGCCAGGTCAAAGCATTTATCAGCAAAGGGCAAGGCCGGCAGCGATGCCGGCCGGTACCTGCCCTGCCTTGCGCCCCTGTCATAATCAGCAAGAAACAGTGCCATCGCCTCCATCCGCACTTGCCCCAACGCCTCAATACTACCCATTGTCGTCCATATATAGTCTGACGATTTTTGCGCGAGTTGTGCCATCACCAGGGGATAGGCATCACGGATTCGCCGGCCTATCTGTTCTCTCCCGAATCGATATATTGGATCAGCTGAAACCACGTATCCACCAATCCTGGTCAGCTCCGCATTAAAAGAAGCCGGACCGTCGGCGCAGCCAAGAATTGTTCGGGCAAGATCGTCTCTGGTGAGTAAAAACATCTCCCGGTATTCCTGAAACGTTCTTCCCCAGGGGATGATTTCCGATAATTCCATGGATATTCTTGAAGCCTGAAACAAATACTTCCATCAATTGGAAATGTGAAAAAAAAGACAAATAGCAGCAAGCAAGGCGGGATGATTACCAGTAGAGCAACCTGTCAAGCAAGGGTTCTCCAGGCTCGGGGAAGGGATCCTCTTCAGTTACCTGCAGGCCGAGCATCTGCAAGCTGCGCCTGTCCAGGCAGATGCGCTTTTCGTAGACGGAAAGGATGGCGCTGTCGTCCGGCCGGACGAGACGAATGGAGAGATACATGACCCTGTCAGCCAGGGTATAGGTTCCAACCACCACAGCCTGGGCCCGTTGTTTTTCTTTCAGCTCCATCAAATCCCGGGAAAGCATAAACTCCCCTTCTCCTGCATTAATGACGACATTACCGCGCAGCTTTATTTCATTAACCGCAAATCCCTGCCTGACAAATTCGGCAGAAATGGAATTTTGCAGGCTGCGGGCGAAACTGGAGCTGTTTTTCAAATTATCATTATCAACCGGAGTGGTGATGAAAATCGGCTGTCCCGGCTGGTGGGGTAACAGTGGGGGCATTGATTGCAGGACAAGAGTATCGGCAATATTCCTGCCCAGGGAAACAAGATTTACATCAGCGCCCAGCAACTGTTCAAGACGGGTGCAGTTAAACCTGCTGCAGCCGCCGAGGGCAGCCATAAAAAGAAGAATAATACTGATGATGAAGAGATGCCTCATAGTCCCGGAGCGTAAGATGAAAAAGCTTTAGAAACCTGAGCTGGTCAGTTCAATCTCGCCGGCGGAACGAGCTGGCTGATAATGCCAGAAATCAACATCATTGATATAGTAAATATCTGATTTCCGCATCAGGTAAAGGTTGTTGTTGGCCATTGAAGTGGTAATAATCACCTCATAATGGCCATTGGTTACCTCGGTTGACCACAGGGCATCAGCTCCGGCAGCTCCGGCGATCGCGGCTATCTCCCACGGAGCGTTGCGAAAAACCATGATACCCGTGGTCAATGCCGTCAGAACCCCTGGTTGCGGCCACTGGTAGCGATTTGCCTGATGATAAACAACCTGGATTTTATATTCAACTACCAGGCCGTCCTTATCTTTCCGGACCTTGGTCGGCACACCGAAATTGACCAGCTGAGTAGTCAGCAGATCATTGAACCCTTCATCAAAGGCAAAGGTACCGCCTTCTCCACAGTCTGCCGGTCGGTCACAACTGTGCCTGACATAAACGGGAGTATCAAGAAGTCCGCGACTGACAAGTTCAGAGTTGATCTGATTGGCGACATCATTTGCAAGTACCTCCCAATGATAGGCGGCCTGCATTTTCTGCTGGGTGCTGAAGGAATAACTGGTCGGCTGCGGGATACGGGAACAACCGACCGCCAGGAGACTCCCCAGACAAAGTAAAAGACAGTATCGCATACCCGCTCCTTTAAAAAACCT
>CAZURY010000105.1:0-6826 GCA_964623145.1 uncultured Desulfobulbus sp.
AAATATTGAAAAAGAAGAATGGTACTCAGGATATAAAGTGTCGCAATTGACGTCAAGAAGAATGTCCTTAACCCGCATATTTCACAGGTAAGCGCGGACTCCGAGCGGCCTGCTGCAGATAAGCGGAGACTTCGAAGTTTGAATGCACCGAATCTTCAGCGTTTATCTTGGAAATTGTTTTCGACATACTGCCGGTATGCCTGCAAACAATTTTCTGCGCAAAATGCTGAATCTGCGTCACTTTCAGACTTTTCGCGACGACCTTTGTGAAATATGCGGGTTAAAATCACGGGAAGATACAAGGAGTATTATCCGCCAATCCTTATTGGAATGCCTTTATGCTGCAAGAATTACGGATTAACAACCTGGCATTACTCAAGTCAATGCGCCTGGAATTACCCGACCGGGAAAACGGTCTCGTGGTTCTGACCGGTGAAACAGGGGCAGGAAAGTCTATTATTTTACAGGCTCTTCATCTTCTGACGGGCGGTCGTGCTTCTTCTTCCTGGATACGGAGCGATTGTCCCACGGCTGAGGTCGAGGCATTTTTTGTGATTGCTGATCATCAGCTTGAAACTCTGGAGTTTTTACGCGAGCATGAGCTGTCCTCGGGAAAGGAATGCCTTATCCGGCGGGTGCTGACCGGAAAGGGACGAAGCCGGATTTTTATTAATGACCGGGCGGTAACCTCGAGACTGGCTGCGGAATTAGCGGAAAATCTGCTCAGCATCGCCAGCCAGCATGATCATCAGCAATTCCTGCAAGTCAGTAAACATCTTGACTTCCTGGATTCTTATGGGGAGCTCTGGTCGCAGAGACAGGCCTTTACCCGTTTGTTTAAAGAGTGGCAACAGTTATCGACCACTCTGCGTGACCTGCAGGAAAAAGAGCAGGACAAGGAACAGCGCCGTGATTTTCTGAATTATCAGCTCAAGGAAATCAATGAAATAGCGCCGGTTGCCGGTGAGGATGAGCTTTTGATAAAAGAGCGAGACCTGCTCAAGGCCTCATCGACGCTTTCCTATCTTGTCCGCGACAGTCTGCAGCTGCTCCGAGCAAAGGTGATGGATCCCTTGGCAGCGGTCAGGAAAAATATGGAAAATGCAGCCCAGCTTGATCCCGAGGTACGCGAGCTTGCGGAGAGGATCATCTCCAGTTGCTTTGAGATCGAAGACCTGGAAAACTCTCTGGATCGTTATCGGGACGGACTGCCCACTGATCATGCCCGTCTGGAGGAGATATCAGGCAGGTTGGCGCAGCTTAAGGGATTGCAACGAAAATACGGCCAGGGGCTTGAAAGCGTTCTTGCCCATGCCAAACGGGCTGAACAGGAGCTAGCGGAACTGGCCGATCTTGATGAGGATATCGCGGAGATGGAACTGGCGCTGGAAGAGACCAGCACAAAGGCCCTGCTGGCGGCTACCGAGTTGAGCCAGGCAAGGCGAAGCACCGCAGCCAGGCTTGAAAAAGCCATGCAGGAAGAGCTGGCATCGCTCCATTTTCCGCAGACGGTTTTCGAGGTTTCCCTGCGTATCCCCGAAGGAATGGGCATGGAAGGGATTCAGCCATCCGGTCGTGATCAGGTTGAATTTCTTTTTTCCGCCAATCCCGGGGAACCTGCCAAGCCGTTGGCCAAGGTTGTGTCCGGTGGCGAACTGTCACGCCTTATGCTCGCCATGAAATGCATCCTTGCCCGGCGCGACCATGTGGATACGGTTATTTTTGATGAAGTCGATGCCGGTATCGGCGGTCAGGCAGCCGAAGCGGTTGCAACCAAGATACGGGAGCTTGCGACGCATCATCAGGTGCTCTGCATCACCCATCTACCGCAGATAGCAGCCTATGCCCAAACACATTTTCTTGTTGAAAAAGGAGTGAAGAACGGACGGACAATTACCTCTATTCGTCTGTTGGATGCGGAGGAACGTGTGCAGGAAATTGCCCGCATGCTCGGTGGCAGGTCGCCAAGTCGGCAGACCCTGGCCCTTGCCCGTGAACTTGCCGAAAAACAGAGTGTTGCCGAGTCATGACAAAGAAAAAGGCATTGGCTTTGTTTTCCGGCGGTCTGGATTCCATTCTGGCCTGTAAAATAATACATGCCCAGGGAATAGAGGTCAGGGCGCTGAAGTTTGTCACCCCGTTTTTTGACCATCAGCTGCTTGAGAAGCATGATGCATATCGCGATGAGATTATGCATAAATATGGTCTTGCAGTTGAACTGGTCGATCTCAGTGAAGGCTATATCGATCTGCTGAGAAATCCGGCCCATGGTTTCGGCAAGAATTTTAATCCATGCATTGACTGTAAAATTTTGATGCTCACCCGGGCCCGGCAACTTCTTGATCAATACCAGGCCTCGTTTTTGATAACCGGTGAGGTATTAGGCCAGCGCCCCATGTCCCAGCGACGGGATACCCTCCGGCTCATTGAACGTGACTCCGGCTGTGAGGATATCCTTCTCCGACCACTCTGCGCCAGGCGATTAAAGCTCACCCTGCCTGAACGTGCCGGTTGGGTTGACCGGGATCGTCTATATGGGTTTACCGGCCGGGGGCGCAGGCCGCAGATTGATCTGGCTGCTCATCTTGGAATAACCGATTTCCCCGCACCGGCAGGAGGTTGCGTACTTACCGATCCCAATCTGGCCACCCGCATAGAGCGCTTTTATGCAGGCCTGTTCGCCATTGAAAGAGAACAGTTTCAGGTGGCTGATTTTCGTTTATTGCTGCTGGGACGCCAGTTTCGCCTTCCCGGAGGACACTGGCTTATCCTTGGCCGCAATGAAAAGGAAAATGAACAACTTCGCTCCCTTGCCGGACCCGATGACTGGCTGCTTCATATGGAGACACGTCCGGGGCCGGCAGCTGTTTTACGGCGGGCAGAGACACTTCCGGCTGCAACCTCAACCGAGGATGAACTTTGTTCCCTTGCCGGTGGACTTGTTGTTCGTTTTGGGAAAAAGATCGGGAATAATCGCCTTGCTGGTGATGTCCTGCTTGAGCGAGCAGGCGGCAGGCAGGTATTGCGCTCCGTAGTTCCGCTTGCTGATGCGGTTTTTCAGCCATGGATCGTATAACTGGTCTGGAAGGGGTATGGATTAACCGGTTGATAGAGTTTGTTTTTCACCGGCAGAGAGATGATGGCGCTTTTGCTGCTTCCCCGAGCCTGCCTTCGACCGTTGCCGATACCTTTTACGCCCTTACCATCTTAAAAAAGATCGATGTCCTCTATCCTGACCAGCATATTTTTCAGTCAATAAACAGAAAAAAAATAGCCGCTTTTATCTGGGCCCATGAATCAATACGAAACAGCCTGCCGTTGCGGATTCGTTTTTTCCTGTATGCAATTTCCAGACTGGTAGCAGGGGAGCATGCATCGTATAGGGATTTATGTGACGACCTTGATGCCGGTGGGATGCTCAATTACGAAAATTATTATTATCTTAGCCGGTTGTCCAGGGATGTATGGAAAAGATTCCGGGTTGCCGAGTTGTGTCTCGACGACTGCACCTGCAAGGATGTCTATTATTACCTTCTTTGCTCTGCAAAAAAAGACACTGGCCTGGCGGATGAGATCGGCAGCTGGCTGCAGCGCTGCCAGAATTACGATGGCGGATTCGGCTTTTTTCCAGGTACGACCTCGTATATTGAATACTGTGACTACAGCCTTTCGGCCCTGTCGCTTGTGAACAGGCAGCCGCTGCATCCTCAGCAGGCACGGCAATATATTCTTGCCTGCCGAACCGGCGCCGGTGGATTTTCCCGAAGCACAGGAGCCGCCCCTTTTCTCGAGGCATCCTGTCATGCCGTTCATTCGCTTCTTTGCCTGCGGGACGTGTAAAAGAATGTATTTCCACCCACCCTCCCGGAGTCTCGCAGATAAGCGGAACGAAGTGAAGACTTCGAGCTCGCTTACCTCGTTATGCTCAAAATTTTATCCTGGGAATATCCGGCCTGTGGTAAAATTTTTCGCATGCCTCGAAGTCTACGCTTATCTGACTTTGAACGAAAATCCTAATTTTTCAAGGTTCCCTTATCAAGGTTTTGTCAACAGCAGCAGCCAGGGAAGTGCAACCGCTTTTCCGGTAAAGCGGGCGCCGGGGACATGACTTTGAATAAAATTGACGAATTCCGAAGTTCGGGTATACACCCCGTACCAGCCATTATAAATGTCACACGGCTTTCCATAAGAGACTAGCCCTGCATGCACCCATTCTCCGTCGATTCTGGTGACCACCGGTCCTCCGGAATCGCCGCCGCAGACGTCTTTTCCCTCATAATACCCGGCGCAGATCTGTGAAGATAACAAAGAGACATGATAGATGTTGTTGCAAATGCTCTCCTCGACGACCGGGAGATCAACCTGCCGGAGTTTTTCCGGATAAGGAGGCCAGGAAGGAAGATCCGCCCAGCCCCATCCCAGGGCCGTGAGTGTTATGCCAAGCAGATTTGCGGGAACGGTATCCTGTGACTCGCCTGAAAAGAGAGTGATCGGCGGTTGTGCTGAAGATTGTTGCAACTCAATTAAGGCGATATCATTGCTCAATTGGAAAGTGTCGTATCCAGGGTGGATATAAATGGATTGGGTCTTGATTCTGGGGCCGGCAAAGGTTTTCAGATCAAACACGCCGACGGCCACCTCAATGTCGCCTGTATTTTTACCCTCGACGCAGTGCGCGGCGGTCAGCACCCAGGTTGGGGCGATGAGAACTCCGCTGCAGTACTGGGCCTGATAGGTATCCGGTTCTATTGATTGCAGCAGGGCCGCCATCCAGGGCCATTGTCCGTCCTTAGACTCGCTGCCCCCAAGTATTTTGGCAGAAAATTCACTTGGTCCGGTTGTCTGTTTCGGTGTCTCTCCGGCGAAAAGGAGGTGGGGGATGAGCAGGGTCAACAGAAAAAACAGGCGTGTGCTTTGTAAAATCATGGCGTTGTTTTTTGGGGCGGGCATGGTTTTAAAAAGATGGATCGTGTATCGGGTTACGGAATGCGGGATGACTGGTTGTTTTTAACAATAGAAAAAGTATAGCGGGTCTTGCAGGAAAGGGCAAATCTGCGGCAGGTATTTCCGGCGTGGTCAACCGATACCAGGTATTTTTTTTAGGCAAAGCTGACGGCATCCTGCTGTCGGGCACGCTGACGGCAGTTTTACCTATTATATTTAAAATAAATCCAGTTCCTTATGGTTCAATCGTAATAACACCTGTTCCCTTGCAGGTCGGGCAGGGTTGTTCCGCTTCACACTGGCATTCATTCCAGTCATCACCATTCTGGGTTCCCCGCCATTCACTGTCACAGACACAGGCTCCGGGGATAGTTTTTCTGCCGTGACATTCCGGGCACTCTCTGGTTGTTTTCTGTTGGGTCATGCCATGTCTCCTGTCTGGTTTTTTGTTGTGATTCTGCCAAAGAATTGAATTGTCCAACCCCATGCCATGCATGGGGTTGGGAAGGCTGTTTCCGGCGATGACACTGCCGGTCGGCGGAGTATCAACTCTTTAAAGGTTATGGAATAAGACGGTAGGGATACGCCCGTTTCGTCCAGGTGTTTTCTGGAAAGTCCCTGGTTAACTGCTCATATGCCTCTTTAAGTGGCTTTGGATCGCTGGTGCTTTTGTAAAGAGCGACTCCTCTTTGAAATACTGCCTCCGGCGCGGCATCGCTCCGGCCATGTTCTGTAAGAATCGTTGTATAATAATCAAGTGATTGCGTAAAAGAGTCCTGATGGAAATACATATTGCCGATACCAAGAAGTAAAGAGGGAATCAGCTCTTCAGGGCTCAAAAAGCCTACTGTTGCCTGGTGTTCATGACCACTCTGGTCGAGCACAAAGAGGGCCGGGGTCCATGATACCCCATATTCGCCTGCCAGAGGTTGCTGATCAGAGGGGATCCGTAAAGGGATTACATTATTATTGATGAAAGAGACGACTGCTTCATCGGGATACGTAACTGCATCCATCTGTTGGCAACCAATTCATTGAGGATTGAAAAAATCGAGAAAAATCGGTTTGTTTTCTTTTTTTGATTGCACTAAAGCCTGCTCCAGTTCCGTCAGCCAGTTAATCGTAGCGCCCATGGTTGCTCCTCCTGTTTGATAAAGATGAGAGTCGTGCTGTTTTGCCGGTTGAGTGTTTTTTCAACACAACTGCCGATACGTTTTTTTCGCCTGCGTGTACCACAAAGTAAGTGGAGTTCAGATTGGATGATTTCTGGGAATTATTTTCATCTAGTAGAGACTTGTAATGAGGAATCCGGAATTGTCAATCCAGAATAAGCAGTCTGGAAGATACCCGGGGAAAGAGTATCGAAGATGCACTCCTTGACCATGGAACATAGTGGCATTATACTTTTCATACAGAGATTTGGTTTTGAGGGGATTGTCAGAAGTATAAAGGTAGATTTATTGAGGGAGTTGATCGCAACATATCGTCCCTTGACTGGTCCCTACCTGGGCAGGGAAGTTGTTTGCAGATTAAAAACAGGAGGATGGTTATGCATGACAAACAAGAACTATGTAAAAAAATTGTAGGTATGTACCCGGAGATCGGGCAGTGTGACATTGATGTTATGGTGGATTGGGATGAAGGAAAAAATGCCTGGGCGGTTGATTTGAAAAAAGATAACCATGAACTCAAGCATTATCTGGAAGAGCCTGATGCGGAAAGTTGCATGGAGGGTAAGCAATGTGTCTCTCTGGGCCTTGAAATTGCCCAGCTTGTGAAAAATATCAAAGGTGAGCAGTATTGACCGGTTCGGCAGTTGCGGTATGCCTAGCGTATACCGTGTGATACCGGAAGAAGCTCCCTGACAAAGTATATCTGACCG
>CAZURY010000106.1:0-6812 GCA_964623145.1 uncultured Desulfobulbus sp.
AAAATGTTTGTTTAAACATTGCCATCTTTCAGGTGAATGTCAATATTGTCGGTGTCGAAAGGGTGCATATAAAAAATTTTAGATCATAAAAAATATGGATTGTTTCATGAAAAAATCTGTTATTATCGTAGTCTGCGGCCTGTTGGTTACGTTGTTAACTCCTTTTACCACCAGCGCAAAGGAATCTTCTGAATCACCAGTCCAGGTCATTGAAAAACTTGATGCCACCCTTGTTGAATGTATGAAAAAGGGACCGGAACTTGGATATTCAGGTCGTTATAAACTGCTTGAGCCGGTTATGAAAAAATATTTTTATTACTCGCTTATGGTCAGGAAATCAACTGGTTCCTGGTGGAAGTCCATGAATGGTGTTCAGCAGAGGGAATTACTTGATAAATATATCACCTGGTCGATCGGTTCTTATGCCGAGAGATTTTCCACCTATAAGGGGCAGAAATTTATTGTTGCCGCATCCAGACCCGTGCACAAAAAATATATGCAGGTGGTTGTCCATATCATTAAGGCGGATAAGCGAAAAAGAGTGCTTGAGTATCTGCTTGTCCTGGACAAGGAAAAAGAGTTATGGCGTATTGTCGATATTCGGGTCAAAGGAGTCAGCCAGTTGGCCCTTACCCGGGCCCAATTCAAATCTATTTTGAAGACGCAGGGAACTGACGGTCTGCTGAAGCTGCTCGATGAAAAGATAAAAAAAGTTTCCTCCATAGATGATTAACCGTAACTCCTCACAGGGCAAATAACTATGCGTTTTCATTACCTCAGACTTTTTTCCAAGCGGTTCTGTTGATTTCCTAAATTGAGCGATTTTTTGTGCCGCCGAACTGCAGCTCCAGGTATGCCGGCAGGATGAGCAGCATACAGATAATCATCAGGGCAACACTTATGGTCAGCAGTTTGCCCATCCCCGCCGTACCGGCATGATGCATGAAAGACAGGGTCCCAAAACTCATAATTGTCGTCAGGGAGCTGAACAGAACTGCACGAGCAGTGGAAGTCTCCAAAATGTGGGTGTTGATTCCTTGAAGTTCCTTGACTCTGGAAATAACATGAATTCCTGAATCTACCCCGATACCAAGGAGTAACGGGACAATAATGATGTTGGCAAAATTAAAGGGGATCCCCATCAGGACGGCTGTCGCCATGGTATAACACAGCGCCAGCAGCAGGGGAACGAGGACCAGCAGGACCTCTTTCCAGGAGTTCATGACCAGACGCAGAAAAACACCAATCAGGACAAAGGCCAGCAGGGACGCGGTCCTGAAAGCGGAAACAATGGTTTTTCCTGCCATGAGTATGGTAACCGGCTGGTCGGTTGCCTCCGGCGCTATCCGCCTGACTGCCGTGACAAAATTTTCCAGATTTTTGATATCTCGAAGATCTTTCCTGGGAAACACCTGGATTCTGTAGATGCCGTTTTTTGAGAGATACCGATCGACCAGGCCTTTGGGCAGGGTGGAAAGATCAACCGGTTCCGCCTCCACGAGAGACTGCATGCGGGTAAACAACCGGGCAAGACCCGGCAGCAGGGCCTGGTCCAGTTGATCCAGCAGATGAGCGCCCCTGCCTGGTTTTGTCAACAGTTGTTGAAAATGATCCAGTGTGACCGCCAGTCGGTGTATTGTTTCGGATTCTTCCGAATTCCGGGTGTTCTTTTTTTGTTTCTCCAGCAGGTTTAAAAAATCGGCAAGGGCCTTTTTATCCCGTTGATAGCGCTGTGGATCTCTTTTATTTTTTGTTTCCGGTGGCGGCGGCAGGACAAGGGCCATATCTTCGATCTGTGCAAGTTTTTCTTCCTGCTTTTTGGGAATAAAACCGTCAATTGTGAGTACGGTCTGCACCTCCGGTAGTTTTTTGAGGCGGGTGGCCATGTTGTCAGCCGTTGTGCGGTCGGCGGCCAGAATGGATATCGTCCAGGGGGAGGTACGGCCATCTTCAAAAAGGCGCATTGCGGCACGGATGGGCTCTGAACGTTGATCGGACATGTGGAAAGGATTAGCGTCAAAGCGCACGCCCGGTAAAAGTGCAAGTGAGGCCAGAGCTAGAATTGCGGCCGTGACAACAATGGGACGTGGGTACTTCACAAGAAGCCGGGAGATGGAAGCGCCAAAAGACAGGGCAAGTTGAAAATTTTTCTTTTCCGGCAACAGAAGCATGATGGCAGGTAGGACGGTAACAGAGGCCAGCAGGATAAAAAACATACCGGTGCCGGAGATCAAACCAAGTTCGGATGCGCCCACATAGGCCGTTGGCACAAAGGCGTAAAAACCGATTGCCGTTGAGATGGCACAGAGCAGCAGAGTGTTGCCGGTTGTTCTGACGGACGTGGCAACGGCATCCCTGTGCGGGGTGCCCTGGGAGAGCAACTCTTTGTAACGCAGGCATATCTGGATACCGTAATCAATGCCGAGACCTATGAACAGGACAACAAAAGTGACGGAGATCATATTCAGCCGCCCCACCACTAAAATAGCAAAGGCAATGGTCCAGGCAAGGCCGACCAGCAGGGTGGTCAGACCGGCAAAGACAAGTCGCGCGGAGCCAAGTCCAAGGTAAAGGATCAGGCCCACAAGGAGAAACGATACTATGGAGGCTGTGGTGATATCTCGGCGGACACTGCGCAGGTCTTCATAATTTATGACCGGTTTGCCGGTGATGTTCAGGTGGACATTGTATTTTGTGTTAAGGTGCAGCTCACTGTCTGCCTGGTGGATGAGACGGAGCGCTTTTTTGGCGGGATTGATTGAGCGGTAATTGAGAACAGGCTGCAGCAGGATAAATTGCCTGTTATGAGAGATCTTTTCGTTGGCCAGCATCAGTTCCTGCCAGGACATACTCCGTGTCTTTCCCTTTTCAACATCGGTGATAACCTGGTTTAGCTGGTTAAACAGGTGGAGCAGTCGCGGGTTGTCGGACAGGGATATGTCAGGGGCATCGACAATCTGTTCAAGCACGGAGAAGAGCCCGGCCAGGGTAAAATCCTGTGATAACAAGGCCAGAAAAGGCTGCATTTCAGACAGGGTATCTCCCTGCTGCTCCAATTCTTTTTCGCTTAAGTATAAAAGGCCGTTTTTATCCCAGAAGGTCCCTTTGCCCGGGGCATACACGGATTTAAAAACGGTTTTTTCCGTTTGAAGACGGTCGGCAAGCAGATTACGGGCGACTCTGACATCTTCGGGTCGGTCTCCCTCAACAACAACCACAATTGAACCGACCAGGTCGGGGAACTGGGTATGATACCTGTGTACAACCTGGCGGAAGGGAAGATCCTCGGCGATCATCCTGGTCAGGTCAGTGTTTATCGTGAAATTTTTCACGGTAAAAAAGAGAAGCACGCAGGTGATCACCAGGGTGATCCCAAGGAGACTGCGTGCATTGGTGAGCACTATCCTGATCCACCATTCCGGTATACAGGGAATATTTTTCTTGAGACATTTAAACACGAATCATACCTCGTTACTGGAGTTTGCCTGCTTCCGAAATCGTCCTTCATGGAAAAACCACCAGAGCAGGCCCGGCAAACCGACAATCAACTCGCGAAACCGTTTGCCAAGGGCAAGGGCCATGATACTGTCGGTACCCAGACCAAGCAGCGAGCCTATAACCAGGAGACTGCCATCCTGAACGCCAAGGCCGCCGGGAATGAAAAAAGCGGCGCTGCGAAAAGCCGTACACATGCTTTCCAGGATGATGGCATCTCGCAGGCTTATTGGGGCGCCTGCAAAAAAGAAAAACAGCCAGTTTTCACCGGATTTGGCGATCCAGCCAAAAAAACGCCAGCACAGACAGAAAAGCAGTTTTTTCCTTCGGCCGTATATCTCATTGATCTTCTGGTCAATGGTACGGGCGCCATTGACAATACTTGTTGCCTTTTTTTTATAGAGGATACTGGTCTTGGCGGCTAGAAAACCAAAGAGTCCGGCCTTCTGACTGAAAAAAAAAGCGCCTATAACAACAATGGCCACGGTGATGCCGATGACAATTGAGGAGACTGCCGCATGATTTTTTGTCTGCAGGAGAAGAAAAATAAGGCCAAGCAGGGTGAATAAAATCTGGGTTGTCAGGCCGATGGTAAAATCGACCATCACAGAGGCCCCGGCCTCACCATTGTGGTTGTTTTTACGACCAATGATCCTGGCGCGCAAGATATGACCGCCAATCTGGGCGACGGGAAATAATGTATTGACGGATTCGGCAACCCATCGTGCCAGAAAGAGATCGGTCTTTGGCGGCGGGTACCCTTTGGTGAACAATTGCCTCCAGCCCCAGGCATCCACAGCTATGGGAAAAATTCTATAGACGCCAAGCCAGAAGATGTTCAGGCCGACCAGAGAGAGAACGGTTACCACTTCACCAATATCCTGCCGCAGGACCAGCCAGGCAAGCATGAGTAAGCCGGCAATACCGAAGGCTATGGTTGAAAAGCGAACTTTTTTCATGATAAATAGTTTACCTCTTGACGGGTAGACCTTTTTCCTAGCATATTCTTCGGCAACTCTGTTGCATTCAGGGTTCAGGGTTCAGGGTTCAGGGTTTAAGGTTGGTTTTAAAATTTAAGGATTCTTATGTATTTTCATTATCCGACATTTTTCAAGTTATTGGGTTTAACTTTTTCCAGGAGATATTTTTCCCCTCGCCACGCGGCCCTGGTCGTTTTATTTGTGGTGCCATTCCTGCTGTTGCGTCTTTTTCTCTGCATGATGCGCCTGCTTGACCATGTTCTGTATCCGGATTTTCACAATCAGGTGGTTCGGATGCCACTCTATATAATAGGAAATCCCCGCAGCGGCACGACATTCAGCCATCGGTTACTTGCCCTGGATGAACAGTTTACCTATTTAAAGCTCTATCAGACAATTTTTCCAGCCGTTACCTGTTATAAATTTTTTGCCCTTACCGGACGCATCGACAAGATGATCGGCAGACCGGTTCATCGCATTCTGTCGGTTGTAAGCAATCGGGGTTTTAAAGGCTGGGAAACAATTCACAAGACCGGGCCTGAAAAGGCGGAATCCGATGAAATGTTGTTTATGTACGCCATGCTCAGTCCTTTGCTTGGTTTGTTGTTTCCCTTTTTAAAGGAGATGGACAGTGCAACTTTTGTTGATTTTATGCCGGAGAAATCCCGGAAAAAACTTATGGACTATTATAAAAGCTGCCTGCAGCGGCACCTTTATGCAACCGGTCCGGACAAAATTTTATTGCAGAAAGTAGCCCTGATCGCCGGTCGTATAGAGGCTATCCATACTTTGCTGCCTGATATGCGCATCGTTCATCTGGTCAGGCATCCAGCCGAATCGATTCCCTCGTTGATTTCCATGTTCGAAGTTACCTGGAAATCGCTGGCCCCTCATGCCGTAAAAGACGGCAGGGCCTGCCGGGAAATGGCTGATCTGATCTGTAAGTATTACCTCCATTTGCATGAGGTGGAAAAAGATATTCCCCGGGATTATCTGCTTAAAGTTAAATACACCGATCTTGTTGCGGATCCCCGGGCCACCGTACACGATATCTATAACCATTTCGGCCTGGAAATGCGTCCGGATTACGATAAGCTCCTCAGCCGGGAGATGAATCGTGCCAGGACATATACAAGCAAACATCATTATTCTCTGGCGGACTATGGCCTCAGCAGGGAGATGATCCGCAGGCGTCTTCAACCCATTTATGAGGAATATGGCTTTGAGTAGAGGGGGCTGAAAACAATAATTATCCGGATTTTTGCGTTTTCCTCAATACCCAGTGAGATTTCATTTTTTTGTCGGTGTTCCTCTTTCAAGATAGGCAAGATGCCAGGCAACTGCCTCGCGGATACTTTCTTCAAGGGGTCTTGGCTGATGCCCCAGGGCCTTCCATGTCCAGGAACCGTCAAAAGCCATTGATCGCCGGCAGAGTTTTACGCCGGTTACCGAGCTTTTGGGGTGCCTGCCGGTGAGACGGCCAAAATAGTGTTCCACGTAGCTCCAGGCCAATGCTACACCATAGGGCACCTTCAGCCGGGGGCAGGGACGGCCGCTTTCCCTGCTTAAGAGCTGAAAAAACTGGTAGATAGACAGGTTGTAACCGGAGAGGATGTATCTGCGTCCAGGTACGCCTTTTTTTGCTGCCATTCGATGCCAGATTGCCATGTCGCGAACATCGGCAAAGTTCAGTGTGCAGTCAAGATAGCCGGGAATTTTCCCCTGAAGAAAATCGCGGGTCATCTGTCCCGGCGGGGTGAGGTTTCTGTCGCCCGGACCAATAGGCAGGGTCGGGCAGACTACAACGGCATTCATGCCTTCCTTTGCCGCCTGAAAAACAGCCTGTTCCGCCAGAAATTTTGACCGGCAATAGGGTCCGAGCATATCTTCCAGTCGGGGACTGGCTGTTTCAGTGACCGGTTCATTGCCGCTTGTGGGCGCCAGAATGGATTCGGTGCTGGTGAAGACCAGGCGTTCAATACCCGTCTTGCGAGCGGCATCGAGAACGTTAAGCGTTCCCTGGTGGTTGACGCGCTCAAAGGTGGTTATATCCCTGGCCCAGAGCATGGGGATACCTGCAAGATGATAGACTGTTTTGCAGCCCTGCATGGCCTCTGCCAGATCACCAGGTCGAAGAATATCGCCGCGCATCATTTCTGCAGGTTGATTCGGTAGTTCAGAGGGGAAGGTATCCCTGTCAAAAACCCGCACCTGTTGTCCCTTTCGGACAAGTTCCTGGACCAGGTGTCCGCCGATAAAGCCGCTTCCGCCTATAACAAGATTCATTGCGCTCTCTTTCATAGTTTTCGGGCAAAGATTTGGCAAAAAAAGATTGTT
>CAZURY010000107.1:0-6782 GCA_964623145.1 uncultured Desulfobulbus sp.
GTGGTCGGTCGCCGGAGTGCGGCGGTTCCGCTTCCCTTTTCCAATATGCTTGAACAGCTTGCCACGGAAACAGGAGACGATAGCAGACTGCTTATTCTGGACTGCATTCAGGATCCGGGGAATCTGGGTTCCATTCTGCGTTCGGCCCTGACCGCCGGCTTCAATTATGTCCTGATTCCCCGGCAACGCAGTGCGCCCATCTCCGGGACGGTTGCCCGTGCTTCGGCGGGCGCGGTGGCCCATCTGCACATCAGTCAGGTAAATAATCTGGTCGAGGCAATTAAAGAATTAAAAGAACGTGGTTTCTGGGTATATGGAGCTGTGTTGGCCGATGATGCCGCCTCCATCTATGAGACGGATTTTTCCGGCAAGGTTGCCCTGGTTGTCGGCAGTGAGGGCAAGGGAATCCGCCCGCTGGTGCGGAAACAGTGTGACCATCTGGTGACCATTCCCATGCAGGGCGACTTTGATTCCTTAAATGTCTCGGTAGCCGCTGCCGTTATCATGTTTGAGATCGTTCATGATCAAAATCGTTCAAACGCTTAAACGCTTAAACGCTTAAACGCTTGAACGGCTTAAACGCTTGAACGGCTTAAACGCTTGAACGGCTTAAACGCTTTTATGTCTGCGTTACTTTTTCCCTCTCATCTGCGCCTGCAGCAAATCGCCCAGGGTGCCCATGGATTTAGGCGCCTGATTGGCCGGTGGAGGTGTGTAATTGTTGTCTTCCTTGCCCTCTTCTTCCGTATAGTCCTCCGGTAACAGCGAGATGCGTTGTTTTTCCAGGTCAACGGAGTCGATTTTTACGGTTATTGGCTGTCCGGCTTCCAGTACCTCGCGTGGGTGATTGATACGGCGTCCCGAGCCAAGTTTTGAGATATGGAGTAGGCCGTCCACTCCCGGTTCCAGGGTAATGAAAGCCCCGAATGCAGCCAGTCGTGACACGGTTGCCTGGTGCACGGAACCGGGTGGATATTTTTCAAAGGCGCCTGTCCACGGGTTTTCCGTGGTTTCACGCAGGCTCAGTGAGATGCGCTGGTTGTCCCAGTCCAGTTTTTTAATGGCGACTTCAACCTGCTGGCCGCGGCTGAGGATATCTTCCACCTTTTCCGTCTGCCCCCAGGCCAGCTCCGAGATGGGAATCAAGCCGTCGATACCGCCAAGATCCACAAAGGCGCCGAATTCCCGGATGGACGTTACTGTTCCCGTAATACGCATTCCCTCTTCCAGGGTTTGTTGCAATGCCCGGCGCTGCTCCTCCCGCTCCTCTTCCAGGACGGCTCTTGAGGAGAGAATGATATTGCGGCCGTTACTGCTGAATTCGGTTACCTTAAAGGACATGGTTTTTTCTATATATTCCTCGGGATCTTCGATCCTTCGAATATCCATTTGTGAGTAAGGACAAAAAGCGCGTACCCCGGCAACCTGGATTTCAAAACCGCCCTTTATCTCTTTTACGACTTTTCCTTCAACCGGGATGCCGGCATGAAAGGCGTCTTCAAGCTCCTGCAGCGATGCCTGACCGGAACCGAGCCTGGTGGTAAAGATCATTTCACCGCCTCGCCGGGCAACGAAGAAGGCCTTGATCCTGTCGCCGGCCTGTACCGTGCAGTTACCTTCACTGTCCTCAAATTCGGCAGCCCGTATGATTCCCTCACTTTTGCCCCCGATATCAAGAAAGATATTTTCTCCGCTTAAGTCCGCAACTACCGCTTCCAGGCGATCTCCGGGCTGTAGCCGCTTGCGGGAGATGGATTTTTTTTGAAACAGGTCTTCAAAGGATTCTTCAGTCATTTTCTTTTGTTGTGTTTTTTCAATTATAGTTCAACTGTAGTCAAGAACAAGCCGGTCACCGACGATAATTCGTTCCCAGCCTAAATTTTTTGTGTCAAAGAGAATAAAACCGGGCAGTTCATCTTTTCCCAGGAGATCACCGGGATTGATCAGCAGGCAACCGCCAATTTCCCGGACGCCGCTTTCATGGTTATGTCCACAACAGACCATATCATATTGACCGGTGGCTGCAAGGCCGAAAGCAAGCTCGGGATAATGATGGCAGCCGATTCGCAGGCCGTCCGCTTCCAGATCCATGGCTATGCCATGGTGGGTGATGCGTTCAAACATGGTTCCGCAACGGGAGGAAATCAAATGCTGGTCTCCGGCATTATTTCCGTAAATCAAATGAATATTTCCTTTAAATTTGTGCAGGTAGGTGAGCATGAACGGAGAGATCAGGTCGCCGCAATGGAGCAACAGCTCCGCCCCGGTCTCATTGGCCAGCTGTACGGCCCGAATCAGGTTGGGAATGTGATCGTGACTGTCGGAGAGAATGGCAATCTTCATGTTGTACGGGGATACGGCTCCCTAAATAGAACAATGCATGTGGATTCAGATTTGTTGTTCCCTGACGGCCAGCGCCAGACAATGGGAACCATTACTGTACATAAGGTGTTTTGCGCACAGGTCGTCTATAAAAACGGTTAACTGCGCTTCTTTAATCTTCTTGAACCGTTGCAGCAACAATTTTTTGGAAACAGGCCTGTCGCAGGCCAGATAAATATCCCGGGACATGCCTTTTAGCCGGTGATGCAGGGTCGGCTGGTCCGGGCGTTCCTGCCGCAGAAGTAGAAAATCACCGCCGTCACGCAGGGAGAGCGCTGGTCTTGAAGGTGTTGTTCGATTATCATGGAAGGCCGTCCAGGCGGCCATGGATTTACGCACCGGCTGCCAGCGTCGTCGCTGGATCATACGATCTCCCTGGTATCCACTGATTGGAAGATGAAGCTTTTCCAGTGTCTTTTCGGGAAAGAGCAACCGGTTGTTCGGGTGTCTGGTAATGGCTCTGATTCCAAATTTTTCAGGGTTTATGCTGACCGGTGAGCCTTCACCCAGGAAAAAAGTGGCTGCCTGCAGGGGTGGGTAGGGCAGGATAGCGGCAAGAACCGTTAAGGTCTGCCGGACATCCTGTTCTGTTGAACCGGGAAACTCCAGGATCAGGTTGCCTTCAAGGCGTATACCAAAAGAGATGGCCATTTTCATGGCGTAAATATTATCCATGACCGTGGTACCTTTGTGCATTCGCTGCAACAGGGGGTCGGCAAGCGCTTCAATACCGACCTGGATAGTTTGCAGGCCGCCCTGTTTGTATATCCTGCATTCTTTACCTGTCTTGGGAGCGCGTATTTCGGCAAAAAAACGGAGATCAATCTCTTCCTCTGCCACGTACTGAAAAAATGTCAGGGCTTCCTTTGTCGGCAGGGCATTGTCGGCGAAAAAAAAATCCAGGCATTGATGGCGGCGGACAAGCGTGCGTATCTCCGCCGTCATTTTTGCATGGTTTTTAAAGCGATACCCGCACCACTGCAGATTGAGATTGCAAAAGCTGCATTTGTTCCACCAGCAGCCTCTGGAAAATTCGATGGGGAGTTCGGGGATAAACGAGAGGCCAAGTTCGGCCAGTTCATGAAAGTAGTGATCATAACGGGGCGCGGGCAGGGTGTTGAGATCCTTTTCCTCCTGATTGTCCGGCAGGGATTTGATTTTGGCGCGAGGGGTCCTGTTCAGAACATTGGCAGGCACGGGACCCTCCTGGTGTCGCAGGTGATCGAGCAGCCCGAGAAGGGGCTTTTCTCCCTCTCCGGTAATCACATAATCCACCTGGGAAAAGACACCGAGCAGACTTGTGCCTACTGTTGGAGTACAGGTGGAACCTCCGAAAACCACTGGAATCCCCGGGTGTCTCTTTTTGATTTGACCAGCGCCGTACAGGGAAGGGATCAACTGGCTGAAACAGATGGAAAAGCCCAATAGATCACAGTCGGAAAAATCATAGTGTTCAAGCCAGGATGTGAAATGGTCTTCAAGCAGGGTCGTGAATAGGGTAAAGCAATTCCCCAGTTCCGGCAATTCCCTTTGGAAGAGTTGTTTCGCCTGTTTTTTGTTTTCGGGAAAAAGAAGGGCGCTGTAGAGCGCTTCTCCGGCCCAGGGATTGCCGGAAATAGTTTTGTACTGCTTAAATCCAATGGTCTTGGCAACAGAGAGATAGGGGTGCAGACAATCCAGACTGAGCTCGGGAAGCTGCCTGTCAAGATAGGCCGCAAGTGCGCCAAGCTGAATAGATGGACGGTAAAAAATTGCCCAGGGCATGGAAATCAAAGTGATTCGCATGGAACGAGGCTACTGGTTTACGATTTCTGTGTCCTGCGGCAGATGAAGGTCAAGGATTTCCCGAATCACCTTGGGATCATGGATATTCAAGGAATTAGTTTGAATATTGGTGAAAGTAAGCTGGGTGGTGGAGTTAAAGGGATCTTCCAGAATCAGGTGACGGATCAGGTAATCCTTGTCAAGCCAGATTTGCACAGCCTTTATTTGTGGATGGGGCTTGCGGGGAATGAGCCGAATTACCCGCAGGGATTCTCCGGGCAACTTGAATTCATATCGCTCGCTCGGCTGTTGGAGCGAGAAGTCATCGGCGATATTCCTTGTGCCGGCAAAAAAAGAATAGGTAATGTCATTATTTAGCTGTTGTGCCGATGTTATGAGCAGTTGATGGTCCTTTTGTGTGTAAATGGAGAGCTTTTCCCCGTCATTGAGAATGATCTGCGGATCAGGTTCACTATAGTTCCAGCGCATTATTCCGGCCTGGCCGGATTTTTCCGTCCGGATGAATATCGCTGTTCCCCTGCCTGTTCTTTCACGCATCCGGGTACGGGTTATCTGGGTGAAAGTAAAACGGAGACTGGTGAACCCCCGGTACACCTGCTGCAGTCGCTCCAGTTCCTGTTCCGGCAAGGGATTGGACGCATGGCCCGCGCCCGGAAGCGGTGGGCAGCAAAGTATGACAATGACGATTAGTTGTAGAATAATTTTAGACCTAAATCCTGCAGTTGTTCGTGCACGGAGAACGTTGAGACAGGTAAAGATGTAAGGACGCAGGTAAGCGAGCCTGCGAGACTCCGGGTAAGCGAGCTTGCGAGACTCCGAGCCATTTTCGGCACAGGCGTACTGTTCGTACGTCGAGCACGAAAATGGTGAAGCTGACGCAGCAGATATGCTTGTATCGACGTTCGAATGCCGGACAACTGAAGGATTTAGGTTAGACATTAACTTTTTCCAGGGTAATGGGACGACCGAAAATATGTTGTGCCAGGTGGCTGGCCGTTTCCGTCAGGTCGGAGACAAAAAAACGACTCTTTATTGCCGGTTGATAGAGTTTTTCGGCAAGCTCGGTATGACCTGCGAGAAAGGATTGCAGGGTACGGCCCACTTCAACAGATGAATCAATCAGCTGTACCCGGCGACCTATGCGCGGCGTAATCAATTGTTTTAATAAAGGATAATGTGTGCAGCCCAGGACCAGTGTGTCGATCTGGCGGCGGCGCAAAGGATACAGATACCTGCGCAGGATCATTTTAGTCTCCCGTTTGGCCAGCCAACCCTCTTCAACCAGGGGAACCAGCAGCGGACAGGGCTGGCTGAAAACCATGGTTCCGGGGCGCTGCCTGTTAATACCCTGCTCGTAAATACCGCTTTTTATGGTGGCCCGGGTGCCGATAATGCCGATTTTTTTATTTATTGTGATTGCGGCGGCCCGCTTAACGGCCGGGTTGATTACATCAAGGATTGGGATATCAAATTGCTCCAGCAGGGAGGGCAGGGCGGTGCTGGCTGCGGAATTACAGGCAATAACAATGAGTTTGGCGCCATGGTCCAGTAGAAAGTTGGTGTTGTTGACCGCATACCGTTTTATGGTTTCCGGGCTTTTGGAACCATAAGGCGCCCGGGCGATATCACCAAAATAGATCAGGGGATATCCGGGGCAGAGCTGTTCAATGGCTCGGGTAACAGTCATGCCGCCCACGCCGGAATCAAAGATGCCGATCATGAAAAGAGGAGTAGTTTTGGAAAAATTAAAAAAAGGTTTTTTAATTTTCCAGCTTGTTGAAAAGTCATAGGGAGCGAAGGCTGTGGAGATTACAGGGATATTCTGCGGACTTTGTTCCTCTCAGGATATCCCTGAATGATCGTAACTACTCACAGCCACGCCATCTTTGCACGATCGCGCCTGCCCGCATAACGGACTATAGCGAACAGACGCGCTTGCGCAAATATGACGCGGCTGTAAGCAGTTACAGGTCTGAGGAAATGAAAACGCATAGTTATTTGCCCTGTGAGGAGTTACGAATGATCGTTAGGGGAAATTATTTTTTCTTTTTTTTGCTTCTTGCGGCGATTGCCTTACGTAGATTTTCCGGAAGTCCTCGTTTTTTTCCGGATTTGGATCGTTTTTCCGATAAGGCCTTTGCGCACAGTGGTTGTCGCGCCTTGAAACCATATTTTGCCCGGTATTCTTTTAAGGTAAGATCATGGGAACGCAGATGCTTTGGTGAAAGCATCTTAAAAGATTCTCCGCATTCAAGACAGATGATTTTATTTCTCTGAATGGATTTTGCGGGTTCGATACTCTTTTTTTCCTGATCCATGCCTATCTGTTGCCCGGAAATTTCAAGAGCCTGTAATCCGTTCAGCGTTTTAAAAGTGTCGTTAAGCGCTTGACGAATATCTTCAGTATTCATTTCACTGGTATTTATCTGGGCGCTGACAATTTCTGCCGTCATTTCGACCAAAGACTTAGCCATTTAATCTATCTCCTCATGTAAAGTATTGGTTATTGTGTGCGGACAACGATCATCACACTTTGATTTGTCAAAATATTTTCTTAGTTAATTGCAGTTGTTACCTGAGAATCTCATCAAGAATTGCTGGTTTGTCTGAAAATA
>CAZURY010000108.1:0-6750 GCA_964623145.1 uncultured Desulfobulbus sp.
TTTGAAGTCCCCAAGGTCATGATGCTGTTGACCTTGATAGTCTTTATCATCGGCATGATCCGTTCTTTTTTTACCCAGGAACGAACCCGAAAATACCTTGCCGGTAAACGTGAAACCGCCGGTAATGTCATGGCTGCCCTGCTTGGTATTGTCACCCCGTTTTGTTCATGCTCGGCCGTTCCGCTTTTTTTAGGATTTGTGCAGGCGGGAATACCTTTGGGGGTGACCTTTTCTTTTCTTGTTGCCGCGCCCATGGTAAACGAGATCGCTCTGGTCCTGCTATACGGGCTTCTCGGCTGGAAAGTAGCAGCCCTTTATCTGGTAAGCGGCCTGATTATTGCCATGATTTCCGGATGGATCATCGGCCGGTTCCATCTTGAACACTGGGTGGAAGACTGGGTTCAGGAATTGCGGGCAGCCGAGGCTGTGGTCATTGAAGAAAAACTCTCCTGGGCGGACCGGGTGCAGCGTGGGCGCGATGCGGTTGGCGATATTGTCGGCAAGGTCTGGGTGTATGTGGTTGTGGGTATCGGCGTCGGAGCGGCGATTCATGGATATGTTCCCGAGGACTTCATGGCTTCCCTCATGGGTAAGGACGCCTGGTGGTCTGTGCCGGCAGCTGTTGTGGTTGGCATCCCCATGTATTCCAATGCCGCAGGCATTGTGCCCATAGTTGAAGCTCTGCTTGGTAAAGGAGCTGCCCTGGGGACGGTTTTGGCCTTTATGATGAGCGTCATTGCCCTTTCGTTTCCGGAGATGGTCATACTGCGCAAGGTACTCAAGCCAAAACTTATTGCCGTATTCATTGCTGTGGTCGGCAGCGGCATTCTCTTTACCGGATTTTTGTTTAATATGATTATTTAACCAATTGAAACTTACGGAGAAAATCATGGAAATTAAAATATGCGGACCAGGGTGCGCCTCCTGCGAGCAAGCGCAAAAGGTTGTGGAGGCTGCTGTTGATGCAAAAGGAGTAGACGCAGAATTAAGCAAGATTACTGATTTTGCCGAAATGGCTAAATTGGGCATTTTCTCAACTCCTGCGGTTGTGATCAACGGCGAGGTAAAATGTGTCGGCCGGGTTCCCCAACAGGCTGAGGTGGAAGAATGGCTTGCCTGAAGCTGCCCCCGACTCTTTGTCTTCTGTTGTTCTTTTTTGTCCCTTCTCTTTCGGCAAGGGATCTCTCAGAGATTTTACAGCGGGTGGAACAAAATACCCCGGCCCTGCAGGCGGCGCATGCCAGGGCCACATCTCAACAGGCAGTACTTAAGAATGAGAAAAGCGGGTATTTCGGTGAAATTGATGCGCTTGTTAAAAGCAGTAACTACAATGACGGCCGGTTGATCAATCCGATAACCTTTCCGGTCAACATGCAGGCTGAACTTTTTGATGACCATCAGATCGGCTATGGGGTGAGCGGACGCCTGCCCCTTGATATCAATGGTCGCATTATGTCCCGTATCAGGGCAGCAGATAAGGAACTTACCGCAGCTCTGGCCCGGGAGGGAAACGTTCGACTCCAGGTATTGCATACGGCGGCTGATCTCTATCACAACCTGGAAGGATTAAAAGCCCTTGAACAAGCCCTGGAAAAACAGATTGAGGCGCTGACGGCCCATATCCGGGTTGTTGCGGCTGCCATTACTGCAGGTAGAGCCGCACCGGTTGAACGATTGCGTCTGATTGCCGATCAGGAGGCGGTCAAGGGAAAACTGGCTGCCCTGCGAGGAAATGAACAGGGTATTCGGGCACAGCTTGCTGCGCTTTTGGGTGAAGAGTCCTTTCCCGATCCGGTGGCTCCCGTGGTCAATAAGCCCGGCGCTTTCAGCGATTCGGCGGCAACAATTTTCAATCGGCCGGACATCCGGGCTGTTAAATTCAGTGGTGAGGCTGCTGATGCCAGGGTAAGGGCTGCTTTTGCCAACCGCCTGCCTGCACTGAATCTGGATGGATCCTGGCTGCAGAATCAGGGCTTTAACGGAGAAGGTGATGATACATGGGCTCTGTTTGCCACCTTGCAAGTGCCTCTTTGGGATGGTGGCGGTCGCCGGGCGGCGGTTGAAGAGGCCCGGTCAAACCGCCAGGTTCTGCATCATGAGTTAGCCGTGTTGCTAAATCAGGCGCATGCGGAAGTTGTTTCAGCCAGGGCGGACTGGAAGGCTGCCCGTATCAGCTATCAGGCCTCGGTTGCTTCAGTCGAAGCTGCCCGGGAAACAGAGCGCATTCAATCGGATCGTTTTATCGAAGGGAGGCTTTCAGCAGCTGATCTGGTGGATGCTGAGGCGGCGCTTGCCTCGGCCAGGTCAAGTTCCGCCTTTGCCCTGACCAGTTGGTGGCAGGCGGGAGATCATCTGCGGCGGGCGCTGGGGCTGGAGCCGTCTCAATACCGCAAGTCTGCATCGTCCCCGGGCCGACCACATTGACATTGGTTGATTATATCTCCCACAACTTAAAAAGAATATATTGCAAGGCAGGGAACCCTCATGGCGTTTTTAAAAAAGAAACGAGTCTATTTGATTTTTCTGATCATCTTTCTGGCGCTGGCAGCCGGCGGTTTTTTTATTCATAAAAAAAGGTCTGCCCGGCTTGCTCATACTCCAAGAGAGATTATCGCTCCCTGGGCCCTGCATACAGCCCTGGTGACCAAGAGACCTGTGGATGCAGGTTTTCCTGCCCTGGCCCGGGTTTCCACCCGCAGGAAAGTGACGATCATGGGAAGAATTTCAGGGCGAATACTGGAAATGGGACCGCGTGAAGGAGTGGCCATCAACAAAGGCGACCTTTTGGTTCGCATAGACACCAGTGAAATGGAAAAGAAGCTGCAATCCATTCAGGCCCAACTTGTTGCGGCTCGGTCCGAGGCAACTCGCGCGGAAGATGAGCTGGCAAGGGAGAAAAAATTGTTCAAAAGCGGCGGCAGCAGCACCAGTGCAGTGGAAGCCAGGAAAACGGCAACCGTTACCGCCGTTCAGAAGGTTAAATCCCTTGAACATGAAAGCGCTTCTCTCAAGGTCCAGATAGGATACGGAACAATCACTTGTCCGGTTAACGGAATTATCGCCGGGCGGCTGGCGGAACCAGGAGATATGTGTGTTCCCGGACATCCCATCAACACAATTACAGCAAGTGGCGGCGCCCTGGTGCGGGTGGAACTGCCACAATCCATTCTTCATCAGGTGCGCCCCGGCGCTCCTGTGTTGCTCTCCTACAATGACCGACAGATGACCGTGTCGGTCAGCCGGATATTTCCCTCTGTTGATACCAGGGCATTGGGGTATGTTGAATCTGATGTCGATGCCATCCCCTTTGGCCTGCCCAGCGGATCACGGATTAATGCGCGTATTATTTTACGGCAGATCGATGACGCCTTTCAGATTCCCTATGACAGCCTGCTCTGTGGTAAAGGAGATGCCAACTGCCACGTTTTTACTGTTCAACAGGATAACGGAAAAAATGTTTTAAAAACCGTGCCGGTTGAGGTGCGATTACGTGGACATGCCGGTATTGCTGTTAATGGAATGCTTAAGGTCGGGGAGCAGGTGGTTATTGCCCACGAAAGTATATTATTGAAGTTGAAAAATGGTGACGCTGTTACTGTTGCCCGGGGTGAACTGCCATGAGCGCCATGGAACGGTTCCTTCGCTATCCGCATGCCATTATTGCCGTTGCCCTGGTTGGAGTGGTGGCAGGTGCGCTTGCCTATGTGACCCTGCCCATGAACCTTTTCCCGGAAACCAACAGGCCGGTGGTTTCCGTGGTGACGCAGTGGCCCGGGGCGGCAGCCAATGATGTGGCCACGGATGTAACCCATCCCATGGAGGTGCGTCTCTCTGCAATTGACGGCGTCCGCCGGGTGACCTCCACCTCAAAGGATGAGGTTTCAGCCGTTCAGGTTGAATTTGAATATGGCAATGATATTGATACGGCGGCAACCAAGGTGATCACCGAGTTGCGCCGGGTACAGAGTCAGTTGCCGGACGGAGTGAAAGATTCTCTCATCTTCAAGATTACCGATGCTGCCAAGCCTCTGATGGTTTTGGGGGTGACTTCGGCTTCCGGTGTCCCGCTTGATTCCGCTCGAATACGACGGCTGGCGGAAAATCAGCTGCGGGACCGGTTGCTGGGGATTCCGGGGGTGGCTGAAGCCGAGGTGTTTGGCGGTGACCGGATCGAGGTTGCCGTTGATCTTGATCGAAACAGGCTGGAGGCCCATGGCCTTACCCCGGCCGAGGTGGCAACCGCTCTGATCGGCTCCAATGTTTCCATCCCCACCGGACTGGTTCATCGCCGAGGAAATCGTTACCTGCTGACGGCAGAATCCCTGGCCACCGGACCGGAGGATATCAGCGCTATCATGGTGCCGGTGGCAAATGGCGCCTATGTTCGGGTCGGTGACCTTGGTACGGTCGGTTGGGGCAGGGCGGATGCAACTTCTATCTACCGGGGCAATGGAAAACCTGCTGTCGCAGTTTCCCTGCTCCGTAGTGAAAACGGGCATGCCCGTGAAGTTATTGCCCAGATCCAGAAATACCTGCCGCAGATAAAAAAAGAATTTCCCATGCTTCATATGGAGATGACCGACACCCAGGGCCGGCTCATTGACCTGACCGTGGATAATATGCTGAGTTCACTCCGGGATGCGGTAATCATGACGCTTTTCGTCATTTTAATTTTTCTCGGCAATACCAGGGCATCGTTTATAACCGCTCTGTCCCTGCCCTTTACCTATGTGCTCACCTTTGCCTTTATGAAGCTGCTGGGCTTTGAGTTCAACATGGTTACCCTGACCGCTATTATCATTGCCGTGGGACTTTTGACCGATGATGCCATTGTGGTTATTGAAAATATTGAACGCCATATCCGTGCCACCGGCAAGGGGGGACTAAAGGTAGCGGCCCAGGGGACTTCGGAGATCCTGCTTGCCGATATTGCCGGTACGGTGAGCACTATTATTGTTCTTCTGCCGATTATGTTCATCGGTGGTTATGTACAGAATACCCTGCGACCATTGACTGTTGTTCTGGCTGTCTCCCTTGCAGCATCACTCATTGTCTCGGTGACTATAATTCCGCTGTTGGTCCCCTGGTTGCTTAAACCCGGCGCTTCGGACCCCATTGCCCGTCTGCTCCACCCCTTTGAACGTTATGTTCTTGATCCTCTGCGCCAGGGATATATAGCCCTGGTTGACTGGGGGTTGACCCATCGGTTTCTTGTTTTGCTGGTAATGGCCGGATTATTTGTCGTTTCCGCCCGTCAGATGCCCATGCTCGGCAAGGAGTTAATGCCGCTTATGGATACCGGTGTTATTTCGGTCGATTTTGAAACTCAGCCAAATGTTGATGTTGATGCAATAAAGGTGATTGCCCAGCAGGTGGAGCGGGAAATAAAGGCTGAGGTTCCCGAAAAATGGATGCTCTATATGTCAACCGTGATTGGGTCCGAGCCCGGAGTAAAATCTTTTGGTGCATCCCGGCTGCTGCAGCAGGCGACGGTTACCGTTAATATGGTGGACAGGTTTCAGCGTGACAGAACCATCTACGATATTAATCGTGGCATACGAACCCGCCTGAAAAAAATTCCCGGCCTTATTGCCGCCAATGTAACAGTTTTTGGCTCAACGCCGCTTTCTTCAATTCGTTCAACAGTGGATGTGATGATCAGCGGTCCTGACACCTCGGTTTTGAATCGGCTCGCTGATGAAGTAATGGTTCGCCTGCGGAAGGTTCGGGGACTGACAGGTACGGAACGAAGCTGGCAGGGAATGTCGGCCCGGATCAACCTTGATGTTGATTCGGCCAAGGCCCGGTTGTATGGTCTGAATGCAGGGGATATTGCCCACCAGGTGGCTGCTGCCGTTGGCGGTATGCCCGGCGGTATGCTGCGCATTACCGGCGAAAACCCCATTCCGGTTCGAGTTCGTTTTCAGTTGGATCAACGTGCGGATAAAGAAGCATTACAGGCAATTCCGATCAGAACCAAGGAGGGAAAAACCATTCCGCTGGCCCTGGTGGCAACATTAAAAACCGCTTATGTACCGACGGCTGAGACGCATCAGCAGTTGCTGCCGACCATTGATGTTCTCGGCTACCGTGGTGATATTGCCGTTACCCACCTCCATGAAAATGTCAAAAAAGCGCTGGCCGATCTTACATTGCCCCGAGGCTATACCCTGAGTTACGAGGGCGAGATAAAGCAGATGGCCGAATCGTTCAAACGGCTCGGCAAATCCCTGGCGCTTGGCCTGGCCTTTCTCTTTTTAATGCTGGCCATCACCTTTAAATCGTTCCTTGATCCGCTGGCTATTATGATCAGCCTGCCGCTGGCCCTTATCGGTGCGGCCTGGGCCATGATGTTTGCCGGTAAACATGGTTGTATGCCCTCGTTTATGGGCTTTATTCTTCTGATGGGGATCATCGTCAATAACGGTATCCTGCTGGTTGATTTTGCCAAAGTGGGCATGAAGAATGGACTTGATTTGCGGGAGGCATTGCTTGATGCCGTCCGTCACCGGACCCGGCCGATTCTTATGACCGCCGGCGCCTCTGCCGTGGGTATGCTTCCCATTGCCCTTGAATGGGCTGTAGGTATTGAGCGGCTTTCACCCATGGCCGTGGTTGCAATCGGTGGCCTGGTGGCGGGGACTTTTTTGACGCTGCTGGTGGTGCCGGTACTCTTCCATGTCCTGGAAAGTGGTCGCATGCGGGTGAATGGTTGGCTGCGTCACAAGGCATCGTGATGGTTTAATTTGA
>CAZURY010000109.1:0-1860 GCA_964623145.1 uncultured Desulfobulbus sp.
GAAAAACTCCAGGCAGTAGGGGCCAATATTTACAAAGGGGCTTAACCCGGATTTTCACAGGTAAGCGTAGACTCCGAGCGATCTGCTGTAGATGTGCAGACTTCGACGATCTTTGTGAAATATCCGGGTTAAGCCTCATATGAAGGTAAGGGAAGGACGATCCGCACCCTGCAACCCTTGCCAGGCGAGCTTTGTATCTCTATTGCACCCTTGTGCAGTTCTATAATCTGCCGGACAATTGCCAGCCCCAGCCCGGTGCCGTTTTCTCTGGTAGAAAAAAAAGGATCAAATATTTTTTTTCGTATTTCCGGTAGAATGCCAGGGCCATGGTCTATTACTTCAAGGTAGAGGACACTTTTACCGTCTCTCTCGTCTTCACCGGCACGGACCGTGACAACTCCATTGTTTTCTTTTGAAAAGGTGAGTCCATTTTCGATAAGATGAACAAGAACAGTCTGTAGTTGTTGACGATCACCAAAGGCATCAAGATGTTCTGCAATAACAACTTTTAGAGAATCACAATCATATGCGTTTTTGATCATTGGTGAAGCCATTATGGATTCATCGATGATTCTCTGTAGAGCAAACCATTCCGCATGCATTGGAGCCGGACGGGCAAACTGGAGAAATTCGTTAATTGTTTTTGCCATTCGCTTAGATTCGCGAAATATAATTTTACTTAACGACTTTCCGCTATTACCCTTTTCTTTACTTTCCATGACCAGCAACTGGGCTGAGCCGGAGATGGCTGCAAGCGGATTTCTGAAATCGTGAGCAATAGAGGCGCTGAGCTCGCCGATTGCCGCCATCTTTTCAGCTTCCCGAACCCTTTTTTCCATCTTTTCAACGGCGCTGATATCCTGCAGGGTAATAACTTTGCAATGGTCCTGGCCGGACGCCTGTTCAGCCGGATCCGACGGAAGATTCAGGCGTGAAAATGAATACCCCGCCCGTATCATGGCGCCGTCTTTTTTTTGTAGATCAATGACCTGGCGGCCAGCGCTTTTTTCGAGTTGTAGACCGGGAAACAATTTCATAATCGACCGACCTGTCGCTTCTTTGGGAGGATATCCTGTTATCCGTCCGGCAGCAGTATTATATGAGGTGATCAGGCCCTGTTCATCGACAGTTATGATGCCGGTGGCGATATCATCAAAAATCTGCTTGTACAATAAGGATAATCTGTCAAACTCAAAGGATGTTTTTGACAATTCCTCTTCAGTTGTCTGTAACCTGGCAGCGAGTGTCCCGCTGAGCAGCGCGGTGATAAAAAAGGTTACTCCGTAAATGGCGAAAAGGTTTGTCGCTTTGAGGACATCATGAACAGGCACCCAACCGGCAGACGTCATATAGTCGGGGACTACCCCCATATATTCGAGAAAGAGTACTGTGCCGTATAAAAGCGTGGCTGCAGCGGCAGACATGAGTCCGCCCATGCGGTACATAATCAGGCCGCCGGCAATAACCGGCAGGATAAAGACCGGGGTAAAGATGGATTGACTGCACCCGGTTCCGTAGACCAGAAGAGCGGCAAAAACAGTATCGCCAAGAAATTGAACAAGTCCGAATCGTTTCAGGCGCAGATCCTGCTTTTGTAAAATTGCAGAGGAGCCGATGGAAAAGATAAAGAGAATGGCAAGGAAGGCGAGGATGTGTGTATCCGAGGGCAGTATGACCTGGGTTCCGAGAGAACCCAGAACAACGGTTATACCGATCAGCAGTGTAAAAAAAATGACCCGTATCAGAAGCAGCCAGAGAATGTGGTGTCGCAACGCCTCATTGTTATCGTAGACCAGGGGCGGGTTGTCAGTCCCGGTAATTTTTGTATTCGAACTTTTCGTATTGGAACTTTTTGTATTG
>CAZURY010000109.1:1960-6750 GCA_964623145.1 uncultured Desulfobulbus sp.
GTATTGGAACTTTTTGTATTGAAACTTTTCGTATTGAAATTCACAATCAGTCTATATTGTATTTTTTGGTTTTATAGCGGAGCGATCGAAAGCTGATTTTTAAGAGATCTGCAGCACGCATTTTTGAGTTGCCCGCCTTTTTCAAGGCATGCCGGATCATTCTCTGCTCAACATCAAGGAGCACGTCCTCCATTCCCCGGTCAAAGAGTTCCTGTTCGTCATCAGCGGCTGTAAACAGAGGCATATTTTTTCTTTCACGGCCATGGTTATTTTGTTTATGCTTGGAGAGAATCAGACTTTCCGGAAGAATAATTGTTGACGATTCAAGGGCAACTCCCCGCTCAATGATATTCTCGAGTTCACGAACATTGCCGGGAAAGTCATATTCCATCAGAACTTCAAGTCCATAAGAGGAGATGGTCTGTATCTCCTTACCCATAATCTTTGAATATTTTTCCAGGAAATGTTCAACCAGCAGGGGAATATCTTCCTTGCGCTCACGGAGCGGCGGAACGCGGATCGGGACAACGGCCAGGCGATAGTAGAGGTCTTCCCTGAAATTTCCCTTGATGATTTCATCTTCAAGATCTCTGTTGGTGGCGGCAATGATACGGACATTAACCTGCCTGGTCCTGGTTGACCCGACAGGCATGAATTCACGTTCCTGCAGAACCCGGAGAAGTTTGGTCTGGATGATGGGTGTCAATTCGCCTATTTCATCAAGAAAGGCTGTCCCTCCGTCTGCCTGCTGAAAAAGCCCGGCCTTATCGGCAATTGCGCCGGTAAAAGATCCTTTGGTATGGCCAAAGAGTTCACTCTCAAGCAGACTTTCAGGGATGGCGCTGCAGGTGATGGGGATAAACGGCTGGTCCCTGACTTTGGAATGGTGGTGGATAGCCTTGGCCACCAGCTCTTTGCCTGTCCCCGATTCCCCATAAATAAGAACGTTTGCCGGTGTCGGAGCAATTCGCTTGATCAGGTCAAAAATTTTCTCCATCTCCGGCCCTTGCCCGATAATTTCGGGGAAGTCATCGGTACCGGCAGGAACGGGCGCTGCAGTTTTGGCCGTTGCTGCAGCGATAACGCCTTTTATCTCGTCGACATTAAATGGTTTGGTTATGTAATCAAAGGCGCCGTTTTTCATGGCAGTGACGGCATCATCAGGGGAGGCAAAGGCCGTGATCATAATGACAGGCAGACCGGCATTTTCCTGCTTCAGGGCAGAGAGCAGCTCCAGTCCGTTCATGCCCGGCATGCGAATATCGGAAACGACAAGATCAATGTTGTTTTTTTCGGTAATTTGCAGGGCTTCGTTTCCCTCTGCAGCGCTGAGAACACGATACCCCTCTTTCTCAAGAAGGATTCCGAGAAATTCCCGCATACTTAATTCGTCATCAACAACAAGAATGGTCTTCATGGTTAAAAGTAAATAGTCCGTAACTCCTTTAAATGGTTCATTGCTTTACTGTATATGCTGTAGAAAAAAGAGTCAAACAATTACCCTGATCAGGTTCGAAGGCGTTTACATCAATGCTGGAATAGAGTATTATATGCTACTTGAGTTTGATTTGTTCTATGGACAAGGCGTATAGCCATGTCTAGAATCGTAAAAGCAGACCCATCCGAATAAACTTTTTCCCATGGCAGACAATCATTTTATGGACAATCCCACGCAGATGAGCAAGCAAAGTCTCACCGAACATCTTGCTGAATTACGGTCCTGTTTGATTTATTCACTGCTGGCGGTTGCCATCGGATTCGCTGCCGCCTATGCATACATCCGGCCCATTGCAGACTGGTTTTTCCGGCCCCTTGTACGTGTGCTTCCCGAGGGGAAAAGTCTCATCTTTATATCCTACCAGGAAGGGTTTTTTTTTATCTAAAGCTCGCCCTGGTCTGTGGAATTCTTTTAGCATGTCCGGTGATTTTTCTCCAAATCTGGCGGTTTGTCGCACCGGGGCTGTATCGTCATGAAAAAAGGGTTTTATTGCCTTTTACCCTTGTTTCTACTCTTTGTTTTCTCGGTGGAGCCGCCTTTGGATATTTTGTGGTTTTCCCCCCGGCATTTCGTTTTCTTATCGGCTATTCCAGTGAAATACTCGATCCCATGCCAGGCGTCAGTGAGTATTTTTCCCTGGCGCTGCGGCTGCTTATTGCCTTTGGCGTTGTTTTCGAATTACCGGTCTTTATGGTCTTTCTGGCCAAAATGGGCCTTGTTAATGGACCTCTTTTAAGAAAAAATAGAAAATATGCCGTATTATTCTCATTTATTATTGCCGCAATCCTTACCCCGACGCCGGATGTGGTTAACCAGTTTTTTATGGCGGCGCCGCTTATAGTCCTCTATGAGGTGAGTATTATCGCCGTCTCTTTCTTTGCACGAAAAACGTTCTTTGGATTTGAAAAAAAGGATGCAGTCCCTTGATTGTATAATTTCTTGCTCACATGTCACAGGAGGATAATCATGTCATACGCAGTAGATTATGAACGCGCACTTGAGATAGGACGTCCCCCCAATATTTCCGCCTTGTTTCCCCATTCTCAAGCTTTGCTTGTCAGTGGCAAGGTGATAGACCGGGCTCTGATTGCCAAGGGAAAGGCAATGACCATTGCCGCCAATGGTCGGAATCATCTGATTATTCGTGGAACCCTGCGCGCGGCCCAGCGGGCGCGGGCGGCGGTAATTATCGAAATCGCCCGTTCCGAGGGCGGGGCCAATGCCTACTGTGCAACGAATTACTGGAATATGGCCCGGCAGGTTGATGCTGTTTGTAATGAGCTTAACATTCGCGTTCCAGTGGCCATCCATGCCGATCATTATGGAATTAAGACCCCCGAAGATGTACCCTTTGCCCGGACGGAAATTCCCTCTCTGTTTGATTCAGGTATAACATCAATTGCCATTGATGCATCCCATATGCCTGACGATGATAATCTTCTGGCCTCAATTGAGCTGGCTAAATATATTCCTACCTGGGCCGGCCATGAAACCGAGGTCGGCGAGATTAAAGGCAAGCATGGGCTTTCGACAAAGGATGAGGCGCTTTTTATTATTCAAGGGTTGAATGCTCATAACATTTTTCCGGACTGGATTGCGTTGAACAATGGAACCACCCACGGTATCGAGGCATCAGCCCAGGGGATTCAGGTTGAATTGACCGCTGAAATCCATGAAGCCTTAGCAGGCTATGGCATTTCCGGCGCCCAGCACGGTACTTCCGGTAATAATTCCGACAGATTACGCGCCATTGCCGCCAAAACAAACACAACCAAAGCTAACGTAGCCACTGCCCTGCAGATGATTTCCTGGGGTGTGGAGGTTAATGATTTCGGCAATGCCGAGCTTGATGATAAGGGTGAGTTTATCAAGGTTCCGGGCGAAGGGGTCACCGAAGAACTCTGGCAGGAGATGAAGGCGTATGCCAAAGAACATGGATGGAGCGGCGGTAATTACAAAAAGCTCAACGTTATCTTTGAAAACCGGATCATGGGGCAGCCGGCCGCTGTTCGTGAGCGCATGACACGCAGGGTGGAAGATTTTGTTTACACCATGCTGGTTGAGGTCTTTAATGCGGGGGATACCGCTTCTTATGGAGTACAGGCCATCTTGGAGGCCGGGTCCTATGACCTGGGTCCAAAGAGTGGTCGTATTGAATCTCCTGAGGATTGGACAGAGGAAAAAATCAGGGAAAAGGCAATCGCCCTTGACAGTGACAAGGGGCCGGAAGGCGATTTCGACGATTGATTGTACACAAACTATACAGGGAAATAAATGATAAAGAAAATTTTAATCACCGGCGCTGCCGGATTTATTGGCCATAATCTTGGGAAAAGACTCCTGGATGAGGGAAGAATTGTTGTTGGACTCGATAATCTCAATGATTATTACGACCCTGAGTTAAAAAAATCCCGCCTGGCCGAATTGCTTGCCTACGACAACTTTGAACATGCTGATTTTGATATGGCTGACCGGGGTCAAATGGCCGCACTTTTTGAAAAGCAGAACTTTGACGGTGTCATCAATCTTGCCGCCCAGGCAGGTGTCCGCTATTCACTGGAAAATCCCCATTCCTATGTGGATACCAATCTGGTCGGCTTTGTCAACATTCTTGAGGGATGCCGCCATACCGGGGTGACACACCTGCTCTATGCATCTTCAAGCTCCGTGTACGGCGCCAATACGAAAATGCCTTTTTCCGTCCATGACAACGTTGATCATCCTGTTTCTCTGTATGCCGCCTCCAAAAAGGCCAATGAGTTGATGGCCCATACCTATAGTCATCTTTTTGGACTCAAGACGACCGGCTTGCGTTTTTTCACGGTTTACGGTCCATGGGGCCGGCCCGATATGGCACTTTTTTTATTCACCAAGGCCATTCTTGAAGATCAACCGATCAATGTCTTTAATAATGGCAATATGGAAAGGGATTTTACCTATATCGACGATATTGTCGAAGGTGTTGTTCGTCTTATCGACCATCTTCCCGAACCCAATCCCGATTGGAGCGGCAATCAGCCTGACCCGGCAACCAGTTACTGCCCGTGGCGGGTATATAATATCGGCAATAACAATAAAGAAAAGTTGATGCGCTATATAGAAGTTCTAGAAGAGTGTCTTGGTAAAAAGGCAAAAAAGAATTTTCTGCCCATGCAGGATGGTGACGTTCCTGCCACCTATGCCGATGTAAGCGACCTGGTGCGCGAGATTGACTTCAAGCCTGCTACGACCATTGAGGAGGGCGTGGGCAAGTTTGTCGACTGGTATCGTGGCTACTACAATGTGTGAATTT
>CAZURY010000110.1:0-6718 GCA_964623145.1 uncultured Desulfobulbus sp.
TTATGGCTTTTTTGCATTTTACTACTTTGTTCGGCACAGCTTGGTTATGCTCGGACGGAAAACCAGACAGGCGTCATCTCAGACAACAACACTTTGGGTGTTCCGGGACAAAAAGGAGTTCCCATCGTCAAAGTTAATGGGAAAACTGCCAACTCCGACAAAGGCAAAAAGAACAAATCATCAAAAGACGTCCGGACAGAAGAGGACGGGACGGTTATTTCCGTCCCGGCTTTGAAATCAGCATCAATTAGGGAAGATACGGTTCTTACTCCCGGCGATGTAATTGCCATCCGCTTTGATCCCAGGGATCGTCATAATGATCTTAACGGTAGATACCAGGTAGATACACAGGGCAATCTTATTCTTCCCGGTGTCGGCCTTGTTCAGGTGGCAGGTATTAAACTCAATAATCTGGCATCCCGGTTCCAGCAAAAAATCGGTGAACGAATTACAGTTAACTTTACCCCCGCTGTTCAACTCGTTAAACAGCTTCGTTATATTCAAATTCTACAGGGAGTTCGTTATCCCGGCTGGTATACGGTGGACAAAAATGCCTCTCTTAAAGATATTGCCGCCCTGGCAGGAGGGATGCTGCATGGGGTTGACCCCGATCAGACCATTGTCATTCGGCACGGCACAACATTTCCCCTTGTATCAGCTGTACCTTTCCAGTCATTTGATGATCTTGCTATCGGTGGTAACACGAAGAAACCTATTACTAAGGTCGTGGATAACGGCGACTTATTATATGTTGTCATCCCAAAGGAGATTTCTGCTGAAAATCAACCAACGGAAAAGAGTTATTTCAAGAAAAAAATAGAAGTGGATCGGCATGGATATATTTTCCTCCCTTCCCAGGGAAATGTTTATGTCGCGGGAATGACACCTGAACAAATAGCTGCGACTATAACCGATAATCTGCCGCGTTATCTGAGCAAGAATGACAGCGCCACGGTTAATCTTGTGGAAAAAAGGCATTTCGTCCAGGTGCTGGGACAGGTCAATAATCCGGGCTGGCACAATATTGCCGAATCCGCCAATCTACAGTTTGCAATCAACAGTGCCGGCGGCCTGATTGACGGAGCCATGACAAGTAAGATTAGCGTCTCCCGCCTGATTAACAATAGAAGAATTACACTCAATGCGGATCTTTTCCATTACATTACCACCGGTGACGGTCGTATGTTACCGGTTATTCAGGAAAATGACGTTATTTTCGTGCCCATGGCCTCGGCTTTCGGGGCGATTAAAAGAAGTTTAGGCGCCTGGTCTCCCCCTGACTCCAGGCTCCATGATGACGCGTCATTTAAAATCCGTATCTTTGGCGGGGTTAAAAGTCCCGGTATATATGAACCGCAGAAAAATATGTCCATTCTCGATCTGATCATTGCTGCCGGCGGCAGTTCAGAGGATGCCGATCTCAGCAATACCCTGATACTACGGGAGGGGCACACCACAAGATACAATCTGAAGCAACTCATAGAAAAATCTGCCCACTTGCCTCTTGTCCAGGCGGGAGATGTTGTGCAGGTCGGGCGATTGGAAAAGAGTGGATATAAAACCAAGGCCTCCAGGGACAAGGTTCGAATTTTCGGGGCTATCCGGAAAGCGGGTGGTTATGTTGCCGTCAAAAAAATGACATTGCTGGATTTGATAATTACTGCCGGCGGCACTATTGATGATGCCGACCTCAGTAATGTCCTGATTTTGAGAAAGGGAAAATCCATTAAAGTTAATTTAAAACGAATTATTGAGAAATCAAAGCCGGTTCCAGGCGTACGAGCCGGCGATATAGTTCAGATCGGACGGATGGAAAAAAGCGGGTATAAAACAAAAACATCCAAGGATAAGGCCCGGATTTTCGGAGCGGTAAAAAAATCCGGCGGCTATCCGGTAAAAAAAGATATGACGCTTCTTGACCTCCTGACCATGGCGGGTGGTGAAACACCTAATGCCGACCTGAGCAATGTCATTATCCTCCGCAAAAACGGGACCGTTGAAAAGATCAACATGACGGCGATGT
This sequence comes from uncultured Desulfobulbus sp., assembly GCA_964623145.1. GTDB lineage: Bacteria > Desulfobacterota > Desulfobulbia > Desulfobulbales > Desulfobulbaceae > DRLX01. The sequence continues at coordinate 2,024 of CAZURY010000110.1, forward strand.
TTGACAAGCCAAATCATGCCGACTATGACTTTCCGCTTATCCATGCCGGGGACACAGTTAAGATAAGTTTTTTACTCACCGATACCTACCGGGAAAAGGCGACAAAAGACAAGGTGAGAATTTTCGGTGCCATTGCGAAATCAGGCAGCTATCAGTACACAAAAAATATGAATCTTCTGGATCTGATCATTGCCGCCAACGGCGAGACAGCCCAGGCTGATCTCAGCAATATCCGTATCCTTCGAGCAACAGGCACAACTGAAACCTGTAATCTGAAAGAGATATTGAATAAAACTGATGCGAAAAAGATCACCTTTCCCTCAATTTATCCTGGAGATGTCGTTCACATCGGTTTTCTGGTTCATCTGAATATCAAAAGCAAATCGAGCAGAAAAAAAGTCCGGATTTTTGGAGCGGTCAACAGACCGGCCGGCTATGAGGTACAGGAAGATATGAATTTGATCGATTTGATAACAGAAGCAGGTGGTGAAACCCTGTATGCCGATCTGACCAGAATTCAGATCTACCGGCCCAATGGAAACAACGAACTTTTTGATCTGAAACTGTTCCTTGCCGGAGGCAGTCAACAGGGAATGCCGGTTTTTACCGGCGGAGAGGTCGTCCACATCCCCCATCAGCGCCAGGAAGGTGTTGTTTATGAACAGAGCGTGACGGTAACCGGAGAAGGCTGTGATAATAATGGTGTATTCCCTTATCAAGCACCCATGACGGTTATGGAAGCCATCGCCCGGGCAGGCGGTCTGAACGACTTTGCAAAAAAAGAGGATATCATGATTATACGCAGAGTTGCCGGCAAGCAGGAAAACATACCATTTGATTATGACCAGGGAATACGTGGAGCAATGCCGGAAACAAATATTTTACTACAACCAGGTGATATTGTTTATGTTCCGTGAACATGAAACGGTTCAGTATTATTTCTTCAGGTACGCAAATGGTGACCGTGTTTAATCACGGGATTGGTAACTCCGTGTATGTGCATATTAACAATCTGTAATTGATGAATTTTTAAACATTGGGAGAGCCTCAAGGCGTGCCGATAGGATGCAACAGGTTCCTGCGGTTGTACTGCAGCCGGATAAGGTAAATACCGTTTGGAAAGATACCCCATGCGCATACTTTTTTTTCTGTTGTATTGTCTGATTTTATTGATACCTGTCGGAGAAGCCAGGTCGTTTCCCGTGGAACAGGAATATGCAGCCGGTCTTCAACGGAAATTACTGGAAATCCCGGCTGGAGAGTGTCGATATAATTATACGTTGCTGGACAACTGTTTTCTCTGGCTTGATCCGGATGAGTTTCTTGACTGGCGGAAAATATTGGCTACGGATTTTCCTCTTGCCCGCAGGTTGCATTTTACCGCTTTTGATTACCCTTTCTGGATGTCCATATCCAGTGATCAACTGCTAAACGATTCCCTTTTCTCCCCGGTTAACCTGTTCTCAGATAAAGGATTTTCTGTGAACACGGAAATTATTTTCGGCCGGCCGGACCCGTTTCAAGGATCGTCAACGGCATCATTACTTTTTGACCCTGTAACCGTTAATTGGGATTCTGCACCACCAACATCCTGGTCGGGTATCCGGGAGGAACCGTTTGCGCCTTTAACTGTGGAACATACCATGTATACGAACTCGGCTCTTACAACGGATAATGGCCGTATGCGTCTCGAATTACCGGATTATCAGCCCGGCGGAGTAATTAAGCTGCAAACAGCTGTCTTTGTAGGAGTCCCTGTCCTTGTCCTTCTTGGCGGCCTGTTTCGCATTATCCGTCTGCCCAACGCTCTCCTCCTGATCATCTGCTGGTTTTCCCTTATTGAACTGTATAAAATGCTTCATTACTTTTTTACTGTTTTCTTTGACTGATTTTTTGTAATATGGATACTGCCTCACGGTGATCATAAGGCGGTATCCCCAAAGTAATCGCCCTGGTCAGTTCTTTTGCGGCGTTTTTGATTTTTCCATTGGTGTACAAAAAACAACCATGATGATATCGAAACAAACCATTATCGGGTCGGGCCGCCAGCGCCTGTTCCAGATATTGTCTGGCCAGGAGGAGCTTGCCCTGTTGTAAATATACCCAACCCACGGCATCTGCGACACGAGGATCATCGGCGCAGGCATCATCGCAGGCCTGTCTAACAAGGGCAATCGCTTTGGGTAGATCTTTTTGCATGTCGGCCATAACGGTTGCCAGTACGATGGCGCCATCTACGGTGAATCCCTCCTTGGCAAACAGCCTGTTCAACAGAGCGGCGGCCTCCTGATGATGGCCGCCGGCACGTAACTCTTCGCCCCGGTGGATCTGTTGGGAAATGAAATTTATCCTGGCCAGCACGACTTTCGCATTGTTCAATTCATCGGCCTGCAATTCACCTTTTTCCAATACTTTCCCCAACAGCTCCGCCGCCTTTTTCCATAATTTCTGCTGATAGCGCAGCATGCCGAGATGATAAAGAATAATTGATGAGTTTGGTTGTTGGTCCAGAGCCTGCTCCAGATACATTTCCGCTCGTCCCGGGGAACCCTGTTGGACAAAAAACCAGCCCAGAGTATCAAGAGTTGAGGGGGTTTTCGGATTCAGTTTCACTAATGTTTCCGCAACAGCAAGGCCCTGTTCCATATTCCGTACGTTTTCCGTATACAGATAGAGAAGATTGTTAAGCGCCGGCAGGAAAGATTTATCTTTCTTCAGAATTTTTTCGTAAATGGTAACAGCTCGTTTATATCGGCCAAGCTGCATGGACACATCGGCCAGGTTCATCAGGGTTGCTTTATCATCCGGCGCCAGCCGCAGGGCCTTGTCATAATCGGCCGCAGCCTGCTGCAAATCATTTTTCATGCGAAACAGGTTGCCCGTCATGACCAGGGGCACAGGATTTTCCGGATCCTTTTCCGCAGCCAGCTCAAGCAGTGATCCAGCCTCATCAAGTTTTTTTTCGGCTATATATATTCTGGCTTTGATGAGAAGGGGTTTAATTTTTTCAGGGAAGCGCTTTATATATTCATTCACAACAGTAAGGGCCTTGTCCGGCCTGCCGGCTCGTAAATAGAGGCCGACCAGTTTTTCCAGAATTGTTATGTCATCCGGATACTCCGACCGGATGATTGTATATAGTTTTTCCGCTTTTTTCACATTGCCGGCAATGGAATAAATTTCCGCCTGCAGCAACCGGTATCTGCGGTTTTTCGGATCGCGCTCCAGCAGATAGGCGACGTCTTGCAGTGCCTTGTCGGTCTTTCCCCGGCGTAACAGTACCCTTATGCGAAACATTCTTGCCTTTGTATCCTTTGGAGATCTGGATAAAATTATATTTATTTCTTCCAGGGATTTCTCCAGTCTTCCCTGCCGGGCAAGCAGCGAGGCCAGCACTCGATGGGCTTGGATCAGGTTGGGGTTTTTTGCAAGCGCTTTACTGATTTCCGTCATACATATTTTTTCAGACTCGTTGATAAATGTCAGGCCATAGAGAAACCGGCTTTCTCCGGACCGGGGATCAAGCCGGTTGGCTATGGCAAATTCTTGCCTGGCCTTTTTGATTTTTCCATCCCGTAACAGAAGTTTTCCTCGCAGGATATGGGAAAAAGCTTCGTCTGGAAATTTTGTCATTAGTTTATCAACCTGCCTGGCTGCCAAATCAAACTTGCCCATTGCCATGGAAACTTCAACAAGTCTGTAACGAATTATTGGTATATTATCGGCCTTCTTGACAAGATGCTGCAGAATGTCTTGAGCATCGACAAATCGTTTTTGATAAATATAATACTCTGCCAGCAACAGGCTGCTTTTTATCTTTTCTTTGCCGGAACTTAAGGCAATGGCCTTTTTAAGGTGATCTTCCGCTGCTTTATCGTGATGCAGCGTTTTGGCGATCATACCGCGTAACTGATGCAGACCTGGTGTCTCAACCCCGGCAGCAAATGCCTGGTCAAGGACAGCTCCGGCGGCCTCAGGCTTGCCATCAAGAAACAGAAAACGGGCAAGGGAGCGATAAGACAGTGGATTGTCGGGAAAATCCGTAAGGATTTTCTGCAATGTCTGCAGGCTCAGCTCATGGAGGCCTAACTGGTTATACAGTGACTCCAGGGCCAATCTGATATTAATATCATCTGGGTGCTCTGCGGCAATTTTTTCCATCATCTGCCGGGAAGCGTAACCTTTATCCGCCGCAAGTAATGCCCGGGCCAGGGTGACCTTGAGTGGTGTATTGTCCGGATATTCCTTGCCTGCCCCTTGCAGAAGGGTAACCGCTTCTTCCGGTCTCTGAAGCGCTATCAGGGCATTGCCCATTAGAAGTAAGATATCAGGGTCCTTACCCTCTTTTTTGCTATACTGATCACCACGTTTAAGGACTTCCTCCCAGGCGTGCTGGTCCGCCAGGAAAAATATCAGTTCTTTTTTTGCCTCCTTGAACCTGTTGTTCTGATTGATGGCCAGGCTTAATTCCGTATAAGCAAGGTTAGGTTTGTCTAATTTGCGATACACCCGCCCCAGCTGATAATGCGCTTCGGGCATGTCGCCATTTTTTTGCAGGGCTTTCCGCAGCCAGATAACCGCATCGTCCAGCTTGTCTGCCTTAATTTCCTGAACAGCCCGGGACAGCATTTTTTCCGCCTTCTGTTTGTCATTCTGACAACTACAGAGCGTACACAGAATAAAAAACGTGAAGAT
>CAZURY010000111.1:0-6659 GCA_964623145.1 uncultured Desulfobulbus sp.
AAGCGTTCAACAGATACCGCTTCCATCGGTTTCTGTAAAGAAATTTGGCGCTCCTTACACTTATGGTTCCTTGTATACGGGACAAGGACGCCTGGGATCATAATTCCTGTAAGCGGGATCGTCATAGGTTTTATGACACCGGAGGCAGAGGCCTACCCGCAAAATACGGTGGAGTTCTTCCCCGTTAAATGGTCGCAGGTCTTTTCTTGAACCATGCTGCAGGGGCTTACCATCGATGGTGACAAAATTATCAAGGCCGACGGTTCGTCCTTTCAGAGTCTCAACACCCTGGTCAATCGGTACAAACTTCCATTTGCCGTCTTTTTTCAGCGCTGTCCCTTCACCAAGCCCCAGGGTTTTAGGCGAGCGATGGCAGTCCCCGCAGGCTCGACCCTTTTCCTGGGTAGTATGCGGATTGATCGCTGCCATGGTAAAACGGTTGAACCCTCCTTCAATCTTACCTTTTTCATCGATTAAGGTAACCACATCCTGACAACCCGGTGTCACAATCACCACCTTTTTTCCCCAAACGGCAAGCATGGGCTTTTCATAACGTATATACGAACGCCCTTCCTCCCACCAGCCCGTTGTCTCTTTCAAGGTCAATTTGTCGAGATGGGTTTCACGCTTGTCTCGCTTGGCGTGGCAGCCATAGCATTGGGGAACCCAGGTGGAATGGCAGGACTCGCAGGTCAATCGCCTGTGCCCCGGATAGAGGCAACTCGCTTTTTGAGGAGGTTTCAAAGAATATTGCCTGTCATTATTCCTGCCGATCAGAATATATTTTCCCTTTTCCTTTTTCACGTTGGTCAATTGATTTCCCTTGCGGGTCCGCCCTGGTTTATCACTATGACAAACCGTGCATCCTATCTCAAGCTGCTGTTCATAATGGGCATAACTGGTGCCGTTTCCCATGACTTCATCCCTGGTATGGCAATCGATACAGGCCATCTCCTTTTTGTGATGAATATCCTCGGCAATTTGCAGATAAAAACGATCTCCCGGCAACCGTCTGGAGGAGAGATGCCCTTTTTCATAGGGTGTGCCATACCCTTCAGACTCAAAAATGCCGGTGTATGAAATGCCGATCCTGCCGGAACGGTTATGGCAACGGATGCAGTTTTCTTCAGGGATTTTCTTAATAACCAGAGGATGCGGTTTCTTCTTTCCCCCATTGCTCTTTCCCTTTGCCGACGAACCATCGGCAGTAACGCCTGCCTGCCCTTTGCCCTTACCGGGAACACTGTGACAGGCGGTGCAGCCACCACCCTTTTCATTAAAAAAAGCCGGGGCATCGGGCATATCGTTTTTCTGCTTCCAGAGATGACAAGTGGCACAGAGCTTGCGGAAATAATCAAGGGCCAGCGAAGTCTCGCCACTTTTAATGAGTTGCTCCACCGTGATATCAGCGTTCTGGGAATCACGCTCCCCCCAATAATAAAGAAGCGTTGACAGAATGCCCCGATTAGTGGCCATCAATGAATTTTTCACCTTATGCGGGTCAGCCGGATGGCATCCCTCAATCCCGCAGGTCTTTTCAACGACTCGCAGGTCACCAGGGTTGAGCGCTATTCCCCTGTGGGCCTTTTCCTTGTCAATGGCCAGAGGATCCCCAAGATGACAGGGTGAGCATCCCACCACTTTTGCATCATGGGCGGCATCAAGTCGAACATCCTTATGACAGTTCAAACACATCTCCACATATCCGGCGGTGGTCACAGCGAGCTGCTGCGGCCTCTCAGTATTCTCTTCACGATAGTAGAGATAGATAAGAAGCATAAAGAGGAAAGGGAGAATTACGAGTGCGGCAATAAGCCTTCGAGGTGGTTTACCGGACATGACTGGTCATCCTCATTCACAAAATCCCTGGGCAACCGGATAGCGCCGACCATAGCCAAAGGCTTTGGAGGTAACCTTAAGGCCGATGGGCGCCTGGCGCCGTTTATATTCATTCTGCTTAATACGACGGACAACATCACGGACGACACTACGCTCAAATCCCCGTTCAACGAGTTCTTCAACACTCAGGAATTCCTCCAGATACCCTTGCAGCAAGGGATCAAGCACTTCATAGGGTGGCAGATCATCCTGGTCCAATTGGTCGGGTTTCAACTCAGCCGTTGGTGGCCGAGTAATAATTCGCTCCGGAATGATCTCTCCGTTACCGTTTATCAACCGCGCCAGCTCATAAACCATTACCTTCGGAACATCGGCAAGCACGGCTAAACCGCCGTTCATGTCACCATAAAGGGTACAATATCCCACCGCCATCTCTGATTTATTTCCGGTGGACAGCAGTAAATGACCCCGTTTATTTGAAAGGGCCATCAGCAATGTTCCCCGAATTCGTGCCTGCAGATTCTGCTCGGTCACATCTTCAGCCATCCCGGAAAAAACAGGGGCAAGAATTTCGGTGAATGCCTGCATTACCCCGGCAATAGGCAGGATTTCAAAGCCACAGCCCAGGTTGTCCGCCAGCGTCCGGGCATCATCAATGGACATTTGTGATGTATATGGTGAAGGCATAGCCAGACAGAGGACGTTTTCAGCCCCTAGAGCCCGACAGGCAACTACGGCGGTAACAGCAGAATCTATCCCTCCGGAAAGGCCGATCACGGCGCGGCAAAACCCGATTTTTTCCATATAATCCTTCAACCCCAGGGTCAGAGCGTTAAAGACCTGTTCGATTGAATCCATGGGCGCCGGACGATCAACCTGCGAACACCAGTTTTCACTGTCAACTATGACCATATCCTCGACAAATCCCCTGCCTGCCGCGCGTACTTTGCCGGTCGCATCCAGAACCAGTGAATGGCCGTCAAAGATCAGTTCATCCTGGCCGCCCACCTGGTTGACATAGACAAGAGGCAACTGGTGGCGCTGACAGAGGGAAGAAAATATCCGCAGCCGTTGAGCAAGTTTCCCATGATGATATGGGGAGGCCGAAATATTGATCAGAAAATCGGGAACCATGTCATGTGCTGTAAGGGTGGCCACCGGATCAACGGGATATTTACCCCGTTCCTGCCAGATATCTTCACAGACCGACATGGCGATGGTCTTTCCCTGAAAAGAGAAGGGAGGCGAAGTGCCACCGGGCTCAAAATAACGACACTCATCAAAGACATCGTAGGTGGGCAGCAGCTGCTTTCTGACCCGATAACGGATCCTTTCCCCATCAATAAAAAAAGCGGAATTGTACAATGGCTTGCCGGCGCCGCTCCGACGCTCCAGAGCGCCGACAACACAACCGATGCCATGTACTTTCCGTACAAGAGTCTCAAGGGCGCGGTCATGGGCGTCAATAAATGATGATCGTTCAAGAAGATCGCGCGGGGGGTATCCGCAAAGTGAAAGTTCAGGGAAGACGGCAAGTCGACAGCCGGCGGATCGGGCCCGACCAAGACCTTGAAGCACTTTTTCCAGGTTGCCGGCAAAGGCTCCAATAATCGGATTTGTCTGAACAAGGGCAATCTTCACGGCAGAAAAAAGAGTAATATTGAACACAATAAAATGGAACGAGCGCTAACCCGGATATTTTATCTAACGCCCATAAAATACCCGCTCTCAAACAAACCGCCATAAAAAAATCCCGGCAACTCTAAGGTTACCGGGATTATGAAAGAAGCAGCCACAACTGCTCCTCATCTCACCCTGACGATTGAAAATCAGACAGGAGAGTCTGAAATTACATCTTTTGTACGTTTGCGGCAGCTGGTCCCTTGGGTCCGTCAACCACCTCAAACTCTACCTTGTCACCTTCGTTCAATGTCTTGAACCCACTCCCCTGGATAGCAGAATAATGAACAAAAACATCTTTCCCGTCTTCCTGTTCAATAAAACCAAAACCCTTGGACTCATTGAACCACTTTACTGTTCCTTGTAACATTGCTCTCTTGTTCTCCTTAATATGAGCTGAATGTTCTGGATGACGCGTAAGGCTTCAAGGCAACAAAAACATTACCATACAAATGCATGGTGTCTTTACTTCTCTACAGCACTACGCACTTACACTATGTGTGCAACATAACAGAGGGAACAATAAAAAAACAAGAAAATTTATTTTTTTATCAACTATTTTTGTATCGAGATCTTTCCGGTAGATTTTTCTCTCTAAATCCACATCTCAAAAAACCTTCTTACAGTTACCTTTTCCGCCAATAAAAAAGCGCGGGAATACATGCCAGGCACATGGCGCCAAAGGCGTAACCACCACGGACAAAGACCGTTTGTTTCTCAAAAACAGGAACTTTGGCGGTTATTGCCGCCTCCGTAAAAAGTTTCGTTTGCTGCAACACCTTGCCGCTGGGATCAACAAAACCGCTGATTCCCGTATTTGCCGCCCGAACAAGAGTACGTTTTGTCTCCACTGCTCTCAACACGGCCATTGCCATGGATTGATAAGGGGCGCTGGTCCGTCCATACCAGGCATCATTGGTCAAATTAACCAACAAATTAGCGCCTGCCGCCACCTCATCCCTGGCAATTTTCGGGAATATGGATTCAAAACAGATCAAAACGCCAAGCCTCAACTGCTCACCCACCGCAATGGGGCTGCTTGAAGCGCCGGCAGTAAAATCGCCTATATTTTCGACCAAAGGCGAAAGGAATGGTAAAAATTTGCGCATTGGAACATATTCACCAAAGGGTACAAGATGCTGTTTGGCATGCATACCGGCCACTTTTCCATTGGGACCGATCAGCAAAGCGCTGTTAAAATAGGATACCGTTTTTTGGTTATCCCGGCCTGTAATCCGAAATGTCGGCGCACCGGTCAACAGGTATAGATTTTCTTTCCCGGCCAGTTCGGCAATCCTTGCTGCAAGTGGATCCTGTTGCGGATAAAAAGGAAGAGCTGTTTCCGGCCAAACCAGCAGTTCGGTGGTATGTTGCCTTACAGCCCGGCGGGAAAGATGCTCATACACGGCAACGGTCTGTTCTTTCTTCTCCGGATTCCATTTCACGTCCTGGGCGATATTCCCCTGAATAACGGAGACCTCGGCCTGCAGGGAATGATAAAAAAGAGAAGGCAGCACTCGGAACCGGACCACGGAATATCCAAAGACAAAGATCAGGAAACAACATGCCAGTACCAAAGCACGTTTTTCCCGTCGAATATTCCAACGTACCTGTGAACGCTGGCGGTCTATAATGGCCACCAAAAAACTGTTTGCCAGCGCCAGGGTAAAAGAAAGGAGATGGTGGCCGCCCAAATCAGCGGCTTGAATGAGCAATGGCTGGGAATAAAGGCCGTAACCAAGATCAAGCCAGGGAAAACCGGTGAACAGAAAGCCACGCAGGAAATCAAGCCCCACCCAGAGTACCGGCGCTGTCCAGACCAAGACCGCCACTGACCGCTCCCGGTGCCATGAGCGTCCGGCAATCAGGCTAAGCAGCATACAGAATAGTGCACTGTACAACCCCATATACAAGGCCAACAGCACCAGGGCCGGCACGCTCAACCAGGGAGGAAGTCCACCGTAACGGCCCAGCACAACGACAATCCAGTGCAGGGTCAGGATGTGATACAAAAAACCGGCAAAAAAACCCATGCAGCCGCTGCGTCCAGGCGGCAGATACAGGGCAGCCGTAAACAACGGCGTCAGGGCGACAAAGAGCAGTGGCCACCAGCCGAAATATCCGGGCATGGCAAAAAAAAGCAACAGAGCCGTGCCGGCAGCAGCAGCTAAAGAGCGCCACCGGCTCAACCTCCCCGAAAGATCAGCATGCCTGGACCAAATTGGGATGGTCATTGTTTTTTTTCTATCCGCACCGTCTTTATCCGACGCCTGTCTGCTGATAACACTGTAAATTTGAGATCACTGACAATGACCTCTGCCCCACGGGTCGGCACCTCCCCCAAACGGTGCAGAATCAGTCCGCCGATTGATTCATACGGCCCGTCGGGTAATCGGCAGGAAAAAAACTGCTCGACCTCCTCAATGTCAATTTTGGCATCAACAACAATAATACCCTCTTCCACAACCCGGAGTTCCTTATCCTCCTGATCATGCTCATCTGTTATTTCACCGACAATCTCTTCTATTACATCCTCAAGGGTAACCAGGCCACGCACTCCTCCAAATTCATCGGTGACAATCGCCATATGACTCTTTTTCTCCTGAAATATGCGAAGCAAATCAATAATAGGCGTTGATTCTCCGATAAAAACAGGGGGATGAAAATAGTTGCGTAACTCCTTGTCAAAATGATTATTTCTGCCGCAAAAACGTAAAAGATCTTTTGCATGCAGAATGCCGACAATAGTATCAGGTGTTTCATCAAACAATGGAATCCGCGTATATCCCCCTTCAAGCACCAGTTTAATCAGCTCTTCCACGGAGCTTTCGCAATCGGCGGCAATCATTTCCGCCGAAGGTGTCATTATTTCAGACGCCCGGGTTTCCCTAAAATCAAAAATAGAGCTGATCATCCGCTCTTCATGACTGGTAATCAGCCCCTGTTCTTCTCCCTCTTCGAGAAGTTCCTGAATTTCATTTTCCAACTCACGGGTGGTATCAGGCGTCCCGCGAAAGTGAAAAAAGTCTTTGAAGCGTTCCCACAATCCCTTTGTATTCTCATCCATATTTTCCTGTGATCCAGATTTCAACTTAAATTGAGAGATTCACCCCACCCGGAGTCTCGCAGGCTCGCTTACC
>CAZURY010000112.1:0-6647 GCA_964623145.1 uncultured Desulfobulbus sp.
AAACCATGGTGGGAACGGAAAATTTAAAAAGAATTCTCGATCAGATTTGCCGGGATAAAGGTATTGACAGGGCGTTGCTCATCGATGCCATTGAAGAGGCTGTCCGTTCAGCGGTCAGAAAGAAATTCGGCAGCCGTCGTGATATTGAAGTGCAATTCAATGAAGAGCTTGGCGAAATTGAGGTGTTTCAGTACCGGACCGTGGTGGAAGAAGTCTTTGATGAGGAAACAGAGATCGCCCTGAAAGAAGCACGTGAGCTGGATCCCGAAGTTGAACTTGACGATGATCTTGGTGAAAAACTTGATAACATCGAAGATCTCGGAAGGATAGCGGCTCAGTCGGCAAAGCAGGTTATTATCCATCGGATGCGTGATGCCGAACGTGAGGTAATCTATGAAATGTTCCGTGACCGTGAGGGAACAATCGTCAATGGTATTGTGCAGCGTTTTGAACGGGGGAAAATGGTAATCAACCTGGGGCGAACCGATGCGATTCTACCCAGGGAAGGACAGATCCCCAAACGTTCCTTTAAGCAGGGTGATCGTATTCGTGCCTATCTTCAGGAGGTCAGGCAGGAAACAAGGGATGCACAATTGATACTCAGCAGAACCTGTAATGAGTTTCTTATGAAGCTTTTTGAGCTGGAAGTTCCTGAGATTGCTGAAGGCATCGTCAAGATTATGGGGTGCAGCCGGGAACCGGGATTCCGGGCTAAAATTGCGGTATCGTCCATTGAGTCCGACGTCGATCCGGTTGGGGCCTGTGTGGGTTTGAAAGGTTCCCGGGTGCAGAATGTCGTGCAGGAATTGCAGGGGGAGCGGATCGATATTGTTCCCTGGAGCCCTGATCCGGCTAAATACGTGTATAATGCCCTGGCTCCGGCTGAAGTTTCCATGGTCATTGTGGATGAGGAAAACAAGCTGTTGCTTGTTGTTGTGCCGGATGATCAGCTTTCTCTGGCTATCGGCAGGCAGGGACAGAATGTTCGACTGGCGTCCAAGCTTATGAGTTGGCGTATTGATGTCAAAAGTGAACAGCGCTACGCAAATCTTGAAGATCCGCGTTATCGAACTCTGACCGCCATTGAAGGCGTTGATGAGGGGATGGCGGATCGATTTTTTGCCGCAGGAATTCTTTCAGCCGCCGTTCTGGCTGAAATGGAGACGGACGCAATTGCCGCTGCCGGCCGCATAGGTGAGGAGCAGGCCGAAGAGATAAAAAAACTGGCGGCGGAAATTCCACCTGTTGAAATGGACGATGCCCGGGAAGCCCCCCAAAGTTCTGCGCCTGTTCCAGCGGAGGATGGTGATGGACCTTCCCGGGAATCGCTTGAGCCGACCGCTGAAGATGTTCATCCTGAAGCACTGGATAATGGGCAGGCGGGTATGGTTTCGCAGGAGAACAATGAACCTGAAGAGATGTTGCCCAAGGCAGAGGATAGTGACGAGAAACCCTGATGAAACGGGGGCATATACCTATTCGTACCTGCAGGGGATGCGGTTGTAAACGTCCTCAAAGAGAATTGAGGCGCTTTGTGTTGAAAAAGGGTGTAATGGTGGAGAGCAGGATATTCTCCGGGCGAGCAGTATACTGTTGCCGGGCGGAGAGTTGTTTAGAGCGATTGCAGAAGAATAAAAAGGTTTTGAAACAAGCATTTCGTTTAAAAAATTGACGGAATTGGACAGGAGTATTGAATGAGCAGGGTCCGTATTTATGAGTTAGCCAAAGAGGCGGGACTAAAAAGCAAGGAGCTGGCTGACAGGCTTATAGCGTTGGGATATCCGATTAAGGGGCACAGCTCGACCGTGGATGTGGACATGGCTGCAGAGATCCGTCGCAAGGTTTTTGGTCAGGGCATGGTTGAGGTCACTGATGAGCACATCCATATGAAAAAACGTCCGGCAGCCGTTCGAAAACGTCCAGCTACTGTCGTCAGACGACGCTCCAAAGCCCAGAAAGAAGAGGCGGCAAAGAAAGAAGAAGAGAGCAGGCTGGACGAAGCGGCCAGTGAAAAAGAACCTGTGCTGAAGGAAGTCGAATCTCAGGTAAAGCCCTCTTCTGTGCCTCTTGAGGAAAATGCATCGGTTGCAACCGCAGAGGATATCGGTGAATCGCCAATGTCTGCAGCAGAGCAACCTTCGGAAGCTGAATCGATGGATGTTTCTGCAGAGCAGGTAGAAAAAGAGCCGGAAACGGCAGAGATTGAGCCTGCCGGTGAAGGAGAAGAAGCTTCACTGGAGAAGACGGCTCCCGGGGCTGAAGCGGATATGGCGCCGGAAGAGACTGCTGCTTCCGTGTCTGAGGTAAAGAAAGAGGAGCCGGAGAAAAAGGAGCCTGTAGAGCCGAAGCGTCCTAAAAGCCTGGCCAAGGTTGTCGGCCAGGTTACCATTCATATACCTGAGAAAAAAACTCGTCCGCCACGACGACCTGCCAGGCCGAAACAGGGTGGCATCGGTCGAATACCGGAACCGGCAGCAGTTGGAGACCGTGGTCCGGCCAGAGGAAAGAAGAAAGGCAAACGGGTTGTTGCAGTTGGCAGTGAACAGGACAGAGCCCGAAAAACGGGTAAAAGTGGAAAGAAGGGCCGGCGCCGTATAAATTTTTCCCGTAATGGGGATGTTGAGTTTATGCGTCCTCGCCGTGGACGTAAGAGAAAAGATGCCGGTAAGAAAAAATCCGCTCCCCAGGCGCCTGCTGCCGAAATGAAGGCCATCAAAAAGCGGATCAAAGTAGTGGAAACCATAGCGGTTGGTGAACTGGCCAAACGGATGGGTGTCAAGGTTGGTGAAGTTATAGCCAAACTTATGGGACTTGGCGTCATGGCCACGGTCAATCAATCGCTGGATGTGGATACTGCCATTCTTGTTGCCTCGGATTTCGGTTATGAGGTTGAACAGGCAATGACCGATGAACTTGAAATTGAAGCGTTGCAGGTCCAGGAAGATGAACAGGGCGGGGAAGCCATGGCCCGCCCCCCCGTGGTGACCGTTATGGGGCATGTTGATCACGGTAAAACATCCATCCTTGATGCCATACGGAAGACCGATGTGGCTGAGGGAGAGGCAGGAGGGATTACCCAGCATATAGGAGCCTATCATGTCAAATCTCCTTCAGGTGATTTGACCTTTGTCGATACGCCGGGACATGCCGCATTTACTGAAATGCGTTCCCGGGGCGCGAAAGTCACTGATATTGTGGTGTTGGTTGTTGCCGCAGATGATGGAGTAATGGATCAGACCAAAGAGGCCATTGCCCATTCCCAGGCGGCAAATGTACCTATTGTGGTCGCCGTTAACAAGATAGACAAGGATAATGCCAACCCTGAAAGAGTAAAGCGGGAGCTTGGCGAATTCGGTCTTCTTCCTGAAGACTGGGGCGGTGATACAATTTTTTGTGAAACCTCGGCCAAAAAGGGTCTTGGTATTGAAGAACTGTTGGAAAATATTCAGCTTCAGGCCGAAGTGCTTGAGTTAAAGGCCGATCCGAGCCGTAGAGCAAGGGGAACTGTTATTGAAGCTCAGCTGCATAAGGGTCGTGGCCCGGTGGCAACGGTGTTGGTCCAGGAAGGCACTCTGCGGGCCGGGGATAATTTTGTCGCCGGCAGGTTCAGCGGTAAGGTTCGGATGCTTCTTAATGAGCGTGGGGAAAGGGTTAAAGAAGCCGGTCCGGCTATTCCTGTAGAGGTGCAGGGCATTACCGGAGTACCCCATGCCGGAGATGAATTTGTTGTGGTCCCCGATGAAAAAATGGCCAAATCGGTTGCCTCCTCACGGCAACTCAAGGCCCGGGAGAGTGAACTGGCTTCGGCATCCAAGGTTTCTCTCGACAACCTGTTTGAAAAAATGGCGGAACAGGATGTTCAGGAACTGAAGATGATCTTGCGGGCGGATGTACAGGGAACGCTGCAGGCATTCGGGCAGGCAGCGGAAAAACTGTCCACCGATGAAGTCAAGGTCAAGGTACTGCATGAAGGCACCGGTTCGATAACGGAAAATGACGTGCATCTGGCCGCTGCCTCCGAGGCCATTATTATCGGCTTTAATGTCAGGCCGTCGGTCAAAGTGAAGGATCTTGCCGAGCGTGAGGGTGTGGATATCCGATCCTATGATGTTATTTATCATGCCCTGGAAGATATCGAGAAGGCCATGGTCGGCCTGTTGGCGCCGAGTTTTACGGAAAGGGTCATCGGTACGGCAGAGGTTCGCGAGACGTTTCATGTCCCCAAGGTTGGGACTATTGCCGGGTGTGCTGTTGTTGACGGGAAGATCGAGCGAAATGCCGATGTGCGGGTGCTTCGCGATGGTGTTGTTATCTATACAGGAAATATTGGATCACTCAAACGGTTTAAAGATGATGCCAAAGAGGTGCTGACCGGTTATGAGTGCGGCATCGGTGTTGAAAATTTTAATGATATCAAGGTCGGCGATACGCTTGAGGCCTTTGTTATGGATGAGGTTGAGGCCAAGCTGTAAAGCGATTGGATGTTCTGATGGAATTTGATTTTACATTGCCCGGCCTGGGCAAGCCTAAATCTTCCCGTCCAAAACGGGTGGCAGAGGCGATTAAAAATGAATTATCCGTGTTTCTCTTACGGGAGGTGGCTGATCCTCGCCTGGCTGCCATCAGTTTTTCCCAGGTGATGGTCTCTCCGGATTTAAAACAGGCTAAGGTCTATTTTGTTTTACCGGTTGGCGGGGATGAAAAAGAGGTGTTACGGGCGCTTCGGAAGGCACGCGGTTTTTTTCGCAGTCATCTGGCCAAAACTCTGAATCTGCGTTATACGCCTGACCTGGTTTTTTATTTCGACGACATCAATGAAGAAGTCAATCGCATTGATATGTTGTTACATGAAATTTCGGTAAAGCGTGACAAGGACGATGACCGGGAGTGATGAACCGGCCGGTCTGATTTCCAGGGCCGAAAATATTATTCTGGTAACACATATCAAGCCGGATGGTGATGCCTTGGGATCTCTTCTCGGGCTGGCCGACGCATTGCGTTCCATAGGGAAAAAAATTCTCTGCTATCTTGAAGAAGAGATACCGGAGTTATACCAATTCCTTCCCGGAGGAAAGTATGTTGCGACTTCGTTTTCCGCTGTGCATGAGTTTCTGCACATGGCCGGGGAGAGTGTCACGGTTATTGCGCTGGACTGTGGAGACAAGCAGCGACTGGGTAAGTCCGGACCTCAGCTGCGGGCGATACATCCCTTTATAGTTATTGATCATCATAAGGGAAATAAGGGTTTTGGTGATGTGAACTGGGTTGAACCGCATCGTTCATCCACCGGCGAGATGGTTGTTGATCTGGTGGAAAAACTGGGCGTTCATCTTTCCCCCGCAGCGGCAACCTGTCTGTACACGGCGTTGGTGACGGATACCGGTTCGTTTCGCTACGCGTCAACGTCCAGTCATACCTATCGAGTGGCAGCGCGTTTGGTAGAATGTGGTGCGATGCCCGGAAAGATTAATGAAAAACTCTATGACAATTATCCGTTAAAACGTCTGCTGCTTATGCAGCAGGTGCTGGGGACTCTGCAGATGTTTGCCGACGACCGGATCGGCGTCATATGCGTCAGGCAGAGTATGCTGGAACAGACCGGCGCCAGTCTTGCTGATACGGAAAATTTTATCAATCTCCCCAGGGCGGTTGATACGGTTCAGGTGGCTGTTTTCTTTAAAGAGGGAGAAAATATGATATCCGTCAGCCTGCGATCTCGCGGAGCGTGTGATGTGTCCATAGTTGCAGCCAGATTTGGCGGTGGCGGTCATACCCGGGCCAGTGGTTTCCGCACCGGCGGCGTCAGCCTTGATGTGCTGCAGAACAGGGTCTTGCAGGAACTTTTGCTTCAACTGGATGGATGAATAATGGCAAAATGGGAACCTGTTCATGTAAATGGACAGCCTTTTTCCGCAGGAGTCATATTGATTGACAAGCCGACAGGAATTACTTCCTTTGGTATTATTCGCAAGATACGTCGGCTGCTTGGTGTTAAAAAAGTTGGTCATGCCGGAACGTTGGATCCTTTTGCCAGTGGCCTGTTGATCGTCTGCGCAGGCAGGGGGGCAACCAGGCATATTGATAGATTTATGCAGGGACGGAAACGCTATCGGGCTGTTTTGCAGCTTGGAGTTGAAACCGAGACCCAGGATCCGGAAGGCAGGGTAACCGGAACAGCGATAGTGCCCAAATTGAACAAGGGTGACGCAGATCAGTGCCTGGAATCTTTTATTGGGCCGCAAATGCAGGCTCCACCGCCTTTTTCGGCTGCAAAGCACAAAGGAAAGCCCTTGTATCATTATGCCAGAAAAGGTGTCATGATACAAAAAGAGCCCAAGGCTATTGAAATTTACAACATAATTTGTCTGGGGTATGATGAAAAGAGTCACCGTCTTGAATGTGAGATTACCTGCAGCCGGGGAACCTATATCCGGGTGTTGGCGGCGGACATAGGAAAAAAAATTGGCTGTGGAGCTCATCTTCATGCCCTCAGGCGAGTACACTCCGGTCGTTTTACTGTAGACGAGGCGCTTGCCGGCACAGCGCTGGACAGGGAGAATGGACTGGAACAGCTGTTAACCAGGATGATGACCATTGAGCAGGCTCTGGGAGGAGCCAGTGCATAAATAATATCATTACTGACATTG
>CAZURY010000113.1:0-6602 GCA_964623145.1 uncultured Desulfobulbus sp.
CTTAGCGGTCATCTCTGAAATCGCTGCTGACAATGGCATGTCTGCGCATGATTTTTTGTAATGCAGCGCGGGTCAGTCCTGAAACCTCAGCGGCCCGGGAAACATTTCCTCCTGTTTCCTGCAGGAGCCGGGTGACATATCCCCTGGTAAAAGAAGATATTGCCATCTCTTTTGCCTCCTTATAGGGTTCAATTGTTTCTTTCTGCCCACCGGGTTGTTGAATGCTGGAACCGGTGTCGGCATGTGTACTCCGTAGATATCCCGGGGTTATTGTTTCATCGGGACAAAATAATACAGCTCCCCGCACAACATTCTGCAGTTCCCGCACATTTCCGGGCCAGGGCCTGCCGACCAGTTCCTCCACCGCTTCCAGAGCAAAATGTTTCTCCGGTAGTTCAAGTTCGCAGCAGACCTGCCTGGTGAAATGATTGATCAACAGTGGAATATCTTCACGTATCTCACCAAGTGTCGGGGTCTGCAGGGTAACGACATTCAACCGGTAGAAAAGATCTTCCCGAAAACTGTGGTCCTTGATTTTCTCTTCAAGATTACGGTTGGTAGAGGCGATTATCCGCACATCGACCGATCTGGTCTTTGCGCTGCCAAGTGGTTTGATCTCCTGTTCCTGCAGAACACGCAGCAGTTTTGTTTGTATGGCGACCGGGATATCGCCTATTTCATCCAGGCACAGTGTTCCCTTGTCAGCCTCCACAAATAAGCCGGGCTGGTCACGGTGGGCGCCGGTAAATGCCCCCTTACGATGTCCAAACAGTTCGCTTTCCAGTAGATGCTCAGGGATGGCCGGGCAGTTAACCATCAGTAGAGGATTATCCCTTCTCTTGCTGAGGCTGTGTATGGCACGGGCCGTCAATTCCTTACCGGTCCCGCTCTCACCACGTATGAGTACGGTATAATCGGTGCGCGCCGTGGTCCGAATGCCATGATATAAGCGCTGCATGGGTCCGGACTGACCGACAAAGTTGGCAAAGGGCTCTTTTTCACAGATTCGTTCTCTCAGTTTGATATTCTCCCGCAGGAGATGATTATGTTCAAGTCCTTTGCCCACAGCCCGAAAAAGAATCGTCTTGTCAAACGGCTTGGTAATAAAATCATAAGCGCCGCTTTTCATTGCCTGCACCGCGACTTCAATGGAACCGTAACCGGTCATCATGATGACGGTCAGGTGCCGGTCAATGGCGTTAAGCTTTTTCAGTAGATCCAACCCGTGTATCCGGGGCATCTGGATATCAAGCAATGCCAGGTCAATCGGATTTTCCCGGACAAGGGCAAGTGCGTCGGCCGGATCATGTCGGGTATGGATATCCAGTTGTTTGAATTCCCTGGAAAGCATTCTTTTCAGCCCCTGCAGGAGATCTTTTTCATCGTCTACAATGAGCAGTCTTGCAGTCTGCATTGTCTATATCTCCTGTTGTCCGTCGGTATGGTTTTGCATGGCCGTATCCGGCTTCTTTTTTACCGGCAGCGTTATGATAAAGCGGGTTACCAGACCCGGGGTTGACTCCACCCGGATATCTCCGTCATGGTCCTGGATAATTCCGTAGCTTACGGAAAGGCCAAGACCGGTGCCGGCTCCCTGGGGTTTGGTGGTAAAAAAAGGATCAAAGATTTTGGTCAGCACCTCTTCGGGAATGCCATTGCCGTTGTCTTCCACCTGCACGTTAATGGTATTCTCCCGGCTGGAAAAATGGGTGGAAAAAGTTATGGTTCCTTTCCGGCCAATAGCATAGGAACTGTTCATCAATAAATTGAGAAAGACCTGGCGCATTCGATCGATACTTAAAAGCGATTCCGGAAGCTCCGGCGCAAGCTGCAACCGGATGTCTATTTGCTGTTTTAAAAATTGCTGTTTGACCATGGCCACCACCTCTTCTATGACCGAGTTAAGATTGCAGAGGTTTTTATCAGCCTTGCGACTGCGGGCAAAGTTCAAGAGATCGCTGACAATATGCTGGCAGGAGCGGGCATGTTTTTCGATCACTGCGATATCGTCACAATACTGTTCCGAGACCGCCGCCAAATCCTGTTTGAGGATATCTGCGTAGCAGAGAATAACGCCTAAAGGATTGTTTATCTCATGGGCCACGCCGGCGGCAAGCTGACCAAGAGCAACAAGTTTTTCCGTCTGCTGTATCCGCTGTTCAACCTGTTTCTGCTCGGTAATATCTTTGGCATAGCAGACAATATTGCGCACTTTTCCATTATCAGACAAAATCGGGTACAGGCTGACCTCGTAAATAGCGCCTTCTCCAGTTTTCACCTGCTCAACCGCTACCTTGCGGGAGGGCAGGGATAAATCCGTAGCGCAGAAGGTAAAAGGGCAGTTCTGTTTCAAGGGAAGATCACACAATCTGCGGTTGAGAACCTGTTCAAGGGTAACCTCGTTTCGTTCCAGAAATGCCTGGTTAACCATTTTGACCAGGCGGTCATGGTCCAGCAGAACCACAACGTCGGTTATACCGTCGAAAACAGACTGCAGGAGTTCCTTGCTCTGTATAAGCCGGGTAATATTCTGCAGGCTCTCAATGGTGATGCCTATTTGATGGCCAATGGAAAAGAGTAATTCGTGCTGCTGGGCATCAACCTCCTCAACTTCAGCATCGATAAAGGTCATAACGCCGAGAACCTGGCTGCGACAGCAGAGCGGCACGTTCAAGCTCTTTAACATGGCTGGTTCACTGCCGATCAGGTTCATATGCGAACAGGCGGCTTCAGTAATAAATCCGTCAAAATCCCGGGAATGCTCTTCCAGCATGGGCAGGCAGAGAGTGGGTTCAAAGGGTATTTCCCTATCAAGCTCATCGGCATTCTCGCGGCATTGCAGCCTGAGAACGGCCTGTGTACGATCCAGCAGATATATCCCGGCGCCTCGGGCTGGAACAACTTTTAATGTCTGCCGCAACACCTTAGGGAGAATTTCCGCCAGGTTCACGGACTGGGTAATGAGCTCGGTAATCGTATTCAGGGTACGCAGTTCAAGCCCGCGTTCGGCAACTTTTTGCCGTAGTTTATTCTCCGAGGCCTGCAGAGCATGGGTACGTTCCGCTACCTTGTTCTCAAGATTTTCAGCATAGCCCTGCAGTTTTTTATGGGTCTGGTGAAGGTGTCTGGCCACACTTTGCACCGCGACCGCCATCTCATCAATTTCATCCTTGGATCTGGCCTGTTGATAGAGACGAACTCCTTTTTCATCGCGCAGGTTGTCTCTAAATATATCAAGGAGTTGCTGTAAATTCTGGACAACCACCCGATTGAAAAAAAACCAGATAATACCATAAAGTAAAAAAACAACCAGAAAGGCGGCAAAGAAAAATGTCCAGGCCACATTCATTATCTGTCTGAGGCTGAAATCAACAGGGATACCGACGCTTTGCACACCGCTTACGATCCCGGCCCTGCGATGAAATCCATGATGGGAACCATACCTCTCGATAATGGCCTTTGGAGCCGTGCCGGGATTGCCGTGACAGCGAAAACAGGACCCGGTGAAGCGTACAGGGCGAAAACTCATATAATAGCGCCCATGATCGGTTTTGACCATACCATGCCATTGATTTGTTTCCGGATGGTTGTTGAACAATCGAATCATTTTCTGTTCAAGCTTGTTGGCTTCATATTGGGGATTTCTGGCATTAATGGCAACCCGGCGGTAGGTAAATTCGGGGAGATTCTTTTTAAAACGATCCATAACCACTCGGCTTATGTAGGAGGTGGACATGGCTTCGAGGACAAAGGTATCCCGACCAAAAAGTTTGTACATCTTGGGTCTGAGCACGTCACGTACATATCCCCTTGTTGATTCAACCGCTGCCGCGACCAGTTCGGTTTTCCTGAACGTTTCCTCTTCAAGAGCCTTTTTCTGGTGATAGTAAATCAGCACAGAGGCAAAAGAGCAGAAAAACAAAAAAATACAGGCAAGGCCGAGGAGAAATTTGACCTGAAGGCCAAAGGTGGTCCGATCCTTTTCAGGAATGTCGCGCACAGTTTGATTCATTGTAAGAATTTCCCGGTGGAGCAAATAATTATACCTAAATCCTGCGGTTGTTCGCGCACCGAGAACGTCGAGACTGACGCAGCAGATGTGCCTGTGTCGAAGTTCGAATGCCGGGCAATCGCAGGATCTAGGCTAAAGTGTTTTAACACGATTCTACTGGCTGGTGCTTCCTGCCGGGGGCACTGCTTCCGTAAGGATGCACCATGGTTTATCTCGCTGTTTGCCAATGGCTGCAGGTAACATGCTTCCACAAGGAGGCAGTTTACTCTTTTTCCCGGATTATTTCCCCTTAAAATATCAAGCATTCATTGGTTGTTTTCATGGAACTTGCTGAAATTTTAATAAAAAAAATTTATCCCACGATGTGTGCCAATGTGGCCCGCCCATTGCAACACAAGGCTAGTTTCATAGATTACAAACAATATGCCACTTTTTCCTTAGAGGTCTATCATGCGGAATAAACAAAATCTGACGCCATGGGTGATGCTGACCGGAATCTGCATTGTTTTAACCATTATAGCAGCAACCCCCTTGCTTGATCCGGTCATGCGTTATGTGCATTCAGATAAGGGCGGCTTCTGGCAGCTGGCGCTCTGCATGCTTGTTGCTGTTCTTGGCCTCAGGTTGGCCTATATGCTGCTTAATACTATCTGCAGGTATTATTCAGGTCTGTTTGATGAACGAATAAATAAAGAGAGTACCGTCAAGTAACCGTAACAAAAAAGGAGGTGTACTTTTTACAAGGGTTCAGGGATTTGATTATCCCTGGCTGTTGATCAAGTGAGAGCAGCAGCCGGATTGAAATCACAATGAAGCTTCGGGGTTCAGACATATGCGTTTGAATCATTGTTAAAGGAAAAACACAGGAGGAGTAACTATGCCTCAGGCCCAAGACAACAAGCCGCTGTTTGTGCTCAGTGGTATTATGATTATCTATGCTTTGATCGCCAGCAGCGGTATCCTGCATCCGTTAATGAAGTATCTCCATACGGCAAAAACTGCTGATTTACAGGTGATGATGGGTTTTATCATCGGTGGAATCGGAATTCTCGGCGCCCTTATCAACAGTGTCCGCAAACCAGGGAATACCATTATTGATCGTTTTGTTCTGCAGCCGTTACCCGGTATTATTCTGATCCTGTTGATGGCCATGGCCATTCGCTGGTATGTGGAACCGGTCGTTAAACTGATCAGCCATAACCTGCAGCCGGTGCTGGGGTTTAAGATCTATAAGGTTCTCAATCTAAACTATGTTATTCTCGGCCTGCTCGCCGGTGTTCTGCTGACCAACACGTACGGTATTCCAAAATTTGCAGCTGCCGGAGTTAAATGTGCCCGCTTTGTTTTGAAGATGGGTGTTATCATGCTTGGCGCGCGGTACAGCTTTGCCGAACTGGCAAAACTCGGCAGTTACTCCATTGTCCTGGTCGGCGGTTTTGTTCTGGGAACTGTCTTTTTTGTTCTCTGGCTGGGTAATCTTTTCAAACAGCCCAAAACGATGACAGGTGTTCTTTCCGCCGGTATGGGCGTTTGCGGTGTGTCCGCCACTGTTGCCGTTGCCCCTGTTGTTAAGGCAAAAAGTGAGGAAATGGCCTACACCATCGGTACCATTCTCTCTTTTGGTATCATCTGTATGTTTATTTTTCCCACTGTCGGGCACATGGCAGGGATGAATCCTGTTCAGTTCGGCGCATGGGCAGGAACCGGCATCCTGAACTCAGCTCAGGTTGCCGCAGCAGCGCTGGCCTTTAATGCCGTTGATATTAAAACCTTGAAAGTTGCTGAAATTTTTAATATTACCCGCGTCCTCTTCCTGCCGATCATTGTCCTGGTTCTGGCAACCTGGTTTGGCAAGCAGAGTGGCAAGAAATTAACCTTCAAAGAAGTTGTTATTGATAAGTTCCCCATCTTTATTCTCGGCTTTTTACTGCTTTTTGCCATGTCCTCCCTGGGGCTATTTTCACCTCCGACCCATTATAAGGGAAAATTTATTGATTTTTCTTATAATGAGAGAACCCAGATAACGGAAAAGGAATGGGAAACTCTCAATAAAGGTCTACAGAGCAACGCATTCCAGGGGCTGTCCGATGAGCAGCTGGCTGCTGTAAAAGATCTTGTTGCGCAACGGCAGCTTGCCGGTAATTTTGAAAGCAGGGCTGATAAAAAGGCTTTCCAGAAACAGGGCGAAAAACGGATGTTTGCGCTTGAATCCATCCTTGCCGCTGCCAAGGCAAAGGCGATAACCCTGCCCAAAGATATTCAACATGCAATTAAACATGCAATCAAGCAGGTGCATAAGAAATCCAAAACAGTTACCACCCTGACCGATTGCATGATCTGGTTCTTTGCCTTTGGTCTTATCGGCCTTGGTATGCAGATCACCAAAAAGGCGATTTTTCAGGCAGGTGGCTGGCCACTGGTTATTGGTGTCATTTCCGGTGTCACCAAGGCGACATTATCGTTCTTTGTTGTCCTGTGGCTCGTAAAAGATGTTGTGTTGAAATAACAATCCGGAGGATATATTCATGAGTGAAGAAAAAATTACCATAGAAACCGGTGATGCCGGCAAGGGCACATCGACCATTGATAA
>CAZURY010000114.1:0-2655 GCA_964623145.1 uncultured Desulfobulbus sp.
ACTGCCTGCAACTGTAATGTCGTTACACCTCGGGATTTCAGCTTTTTCCGTATGTTTGCAATATGCATGACCAATGCCTTTGTCTGGGAATTTGGGTCATATCCAAGTATGTTTTCAAGGATTACTCCGTGGGGGATGACCTGATTAATGTTATCGGCCAGATAGTACAGAATATTGAATTCTGTTTTCGTAAGAGTCACCTGCGAGCCGTCAGGCAGTGAAACTTCCCTGGTCAGTGGATCAATGGTCAGCGGTTCCAGGTTTATTGCGCGCGGATTGTTCCCGGTGTATGAGGAAGCGCTCCGTTGCAGGATGGCATGCACTCTGGCTAATAACTCCCGCAGGCTGAACGGTTTGGTTACATAATCATCGGCGCCGACGTCAAAACCCTTTAGTTTTTCTTCAACCCGGTTTTTTTCGGTAAGAAGGATTACCGGAGTGGTTATGTTGTCCCGGCGCAGCCTTTCCAGCAGGGTCAGGCCGTCCACATACGGGAGAACAATATCAAGAATGATAATATCCGGCCGCAACGAGGTGACCATTTCCAGGCCATGGTTCCCATCCTGGGCAACAGAGGCGTTCATTCCCTGGGATACAAAGAAAAACCGCAGCATTTCGGCGATGCCGGCATCATCTTCGATGATCAGAATATTGAAAGATTGCTTGTCTGGCATGGTAAAGGAATGCAGTGTTATATTTTCACCGATCCTGCAAAAGAGACTTTCAGCGCCTTGAAGGTATTAGTATAACGTATTGTCAACCGACCATAAAACCGGATACTTAACAATACTCTGGAACCAGCGGGCTTGCAAGTTGTTTTACCCTCGGCAGGAGATGAGGGGCAAGGCGCACACGAGGTATCTATCGACAATAGCTGATCCCGCTCAGCACACCATAGACAATGAGCCAGAGCACCGTAAATGCGAGCGTGAGCCTTTGTTTTTTTTCTTCTTGCGGCAGGATAAAAAGAGCGGTGATAAGTGACGCGGGAACCATTACCCCTGCCCAGAAAGGCGCAATGTAACGCAGCAGCTCTTGCAGACCTAAAAAGAACCAGGGTCCGGCGATATGCGTCAGGCCGATCCGCTCCGGTTCCATGGGCGTACTGAAAAAGATAGCGCCGGTAAAAATTGCCAGGGTCAGTGGAATGTGCCTGAAAAAAGAAGATGTATATTTTTTCAGATGTGGCCAGATACAGATACAACCCAGCACCATGAGGCCGATCAGGTGGTTGACATACACTTTTTGAACGCCGTTTGCCGAAATATCAAAGAGGAGATTGTTGAGCGGTTTCCCTAAAAAGGGGATGGACAGGGCAATGTGTTCGGCAATGGCTCCCGCCGCCTGGCCGGTGGCATCGCCCCGCAGCACATAACCGGTGAACAGCAGGAGGATGGCAACGGGAATGCCGGCGGTTAGACGGATCCAGGAAGTTCGGGTCTCCAAATATTTCTTCTCGGCGATGATGACGATTACATGACAGAGAAGCAGCAGAAAAAATGCCTGGCTTGAATAATAGTGTAAGGAACGCCAGAAAGAGCCATAGGGAACGACAAGCTCCAGGGTTGCAGTTGAGTAGAATGGTTCGCCCGGATTGTATTGCAGGGCCAGGGCCACTCCGGACAGGATGGAGATATACAGGCAGATAAGGGTCCGGCCGCCCCAGCGGCCATGGGTGAGGGCCCGGATGATTTGTTCTTTGACTGTGGTCATTACAGGGTAATGACGTAGTTTTTAATACTGCCGTCGTCATTTCTATGTATCTCGACGGCAAGAGAGCGCAGATTTTGTTTGGCCGGCCCGTTCAGTACATTGCCCTGTGGAGTAAATCGACTTTGATGGCAGGGACATTCAATGATCTGTCGGTCCTCCAGGTAACTGACACGACATCCCAGGTGGGTGCAGGTACGGGAAACGGCAAAGGGAGCCTTTGGTCCGCCAAAAAGGATGAAATCGCGTTCCGCATGATAACCGGAGAGCGGTAAAGGGGCGGGAACGGAAATATAACGAGGTTTTGGCTTTATGGTATAACCCAGAAAACGAAACAAGGGATACACAAGAGAAAAGACGACAATCCCGCCGGCCCACTTCAGGCAGCGGGCAAGAAAGCGGCGTCGTTCCTGCTTGACCGGGGATTCAGCCTCTTTGTTCCGCATGGTATATATCATAGAGAGCCTGTTGTACATGAACCGGCACTAAACCGCTGACATCACCGTTATGCTTTGCCGCGTCTTTGATGATGCTTGAACTGATGTATATCCAGCGAAAACCGGTCATGAGAAAAACCGTGTCCACCTTGCGGGCGAGTTTTCTGTTCATCAGAGCCAGCTGAAATTCATAATCAAAGTCGGAAACCGCCCGCAGGCCGCGAACAATAGCACATGCGCCTTGTTGTTCGGCATAATCGACAATAAGACCGTCCGTGGCGTCAATACCCACTCTGTCGTCATCAGGGCCGAAGCAGTCTTTGATCAACCGCATGCGTTCCTCAAGAGGGAACAACGGTTTTTTGCCGACATTGATTGCCACGGCAATGATAACCCTGTCAAAGAGGTGCAGCGCCCGCTCAACGATGTCCAGGTGTCCATTGGTGATCGGGTCGAATGTGCCTGGATAAACAGCCACAGTCGGTTCGGAAGGGTGGGTTCCGGCACA
>CAZURY010000114.1:2755-6582 GCA_964623145.1 uncultured Desulfobulbus sp.
TTCAGGCAGAGGAGGTGTACAGCCAGATACCGGTTTCTCCATAACGGCGCCTGTCCTTAAGTTGCAGCTGGTTGAATTTTTCAGGCAGTTGCTGATTCTTTTTCTCTTCAACAATAACGATACCATTACATGCAATAAATCCTGCGAATTCTACCATTTTCAATAAGTTTTCCGCCAGCTTTTTTTCATAGGGAGGGTCAAGGAAAATGAGATCGAACGAACAATCGTCCTGCAGATGGTCGTGCAGGTAGTTAAGGCTTGAGATTCGGGCAAGATCAAGTTGAAAGGCCCGGGCTGAAGCGTCGGGGAAGCATTGTTTCAGATTTTGTGCAAGGAGCGTAAGGGCTGTTCGGTCACGCTCAATAAAGACAACTGATCGTGCCTGTCGGCTTAAGGCTTCGAGTCCGTAGGAGCCGGTTCCGGCAAAGAGATCAAGAACCCGGGCGCCGACAACCTGACCGGCGAGAATATTGAAAACTGCTTCCCGAACCCGATCAGTGGTCGGTCGGAGAGAATCGTATCCGGGGCGTGGCCCCTTGATTTTATGCCCGCAGGCTGTGCCACCTGTGATTCGCATGGAACTTTTGTCATGTCTTTTATCAGAAAATTGCCAACAACTGTATGTGATGTATGGCTGTGACGTTAAAATTCCGGTCCAGCCATGCTGGTTTATGTGTTTTCTTTGAGGTGGGCCAGAATGGTTTCACCGGCCTTGACAGTGTCGCGGAGCTGGACATTTATCCGAGTATCAGGCGGCAGATAGAGGTCAAGACGCGAACCGAAACGGATAAGCCCGTAACGCTGACCGGCAGTCACGGTGTCATTTTTTTCAACACGACAGATAATTCGC
Source organism: uncultured Desulfobulbus sp. (assembly GCA_964623145.1). Taxonomy (GTDB): domain Bacteria; phylum Desulfobacterota; class Desulfobulbia; order Desulfobulbales; family Desulfobulbaceae; genus DRLX01. The sequence continues at coordinate 3,606 of CAZURY010000114.1, forward strand.
CTGGCAATAAGACCTGCAACCTGAACAACACAATAGCGAATACCGGCGGGCGTAGCCAGGATGACCGCACAGTATTCATTGTGAAGTTCCGCCTTCTCTTTGTCTGCCGAATAAAACTTTCCCGGTTTAAAGGTGATGCTTTCCACCGTACCGGCAACAGGGATGCGGTTGACATGCACATTAAAGACATTCATAAAAATAGAAATTTTTAATGCTTTTCCTTTGAGAAAACAGTTGTCATCGATCTCCTTTATGAGAATTATTTTTCCGTCAGCCGGGCAAATAACGGCCCCTGGATCATCCGGAGTGACCCTTGTTGGATCACGAAAAAAATAAATGACAAAAATGGTTGTGACCAACCCGATGAATGCAAGTGTATTCGGACCGGTTAGGGCCAGGATGAAGGTGATGAATCCGGAAAGGGCGATAAATGGATAACCTTCCAGGGCAAGAGGTATATGCTGTTGTTTCATGTGCTGTGTGGGGGCATGTGGAATAACCGGTATTGCAGGGGATTTTCGGGTTACATACAGTCGTGACCCTGAAACGCTCAATGTAGGCGAAAAGAAAAAAGGCACGGCGTCTTGCCATGCCTTTGGTGGTTTTCTCAACATGTCAGGCTGTTGAGTTCGCTTCCCTGTCAGCTCTTCGGCACCCGTGCCGTGGCAATGGTTCCCGTGCGTATGATTTCCTTGATGCCGATTGGTCGCAGGATATCCACCACCGCCTTGATCTTTGATTCCGGACCGGTAATCTCAACCGTGTATGTGGTCGGGCTGACATCAACGACCTTGCCGCGGAAAATATCTATAATTCTCAAAACCTCGGCCCTGGTACTGGCCTCGGCCTTAACGCGGATGAGTACCATCTCGCGTTCAACAAATTCACCCTCTGTAATATCGGTGACCTTGATGACATCGATCAGTTTGTGGAGCTGTTTGGTAATTTGTTCGACAATGGCGTCGTCTCCACGTGTGACCAGAGTCATGCAGGAGACTTTGGAATCAAGAGTCTCCGCCACACAAAGGCTCTCAATATTAAATCCTCGGCCGCTGAACAGGCCGGTCACCCGGGAGAGGGCACCCGGTTTGTTCTGCAGTAAAACGGACAATGTATGTTTCATTGATCTTTCCTGTATCGAGTATTCGTAAAGCAGGTATATTGCGGAAGAAAATCAGACAAGCAGCATTTCGGTTGTCGCCTTGCCGGCGGGAACCATGGGGAACACTCCTTCTTCCCGACTGATGGCAAAATCCATGATAACCAGTTTATCGGTTGCCAGTGCTTCCTTGATAACCGGTTCAACCTCGTCTTTGGTTGTTGCTCTCAGGCCGACGGCGCCATAGGCCCCGGCCAGTTCGACAAAGTCCGGAGTGATCTCCATAACTGTTGCTGAATATCGTTTATTATAAAACAGTTCCTGCCATTGGCGAACCATGCCCAGGTAACCATTGTTAAGAATGGCAACTTTAACCGGAGCGCCGTATTGGCGGGCAGTGGCCAGTTCCTGGATGTTCATCTGGATGGAACCGTCGCCGGCAACGTCAATAACCGTTTTGTCGGGAAATGCGAGCTTGGCGCCGATGGCGGCAGGCAGGCCATAGCCCATGGTTCCCAACCCGCCGGAGGTAAGCAGTCGTCTGGGTTCATTGAATTTGTAAAACTGAGCAGCCCACATCTGGTTCTGGCCGACTTCCGTGGTAATAATTGCATCCCCATTCGTCAACTTGTTGAGGACTTCAATAACATATTGCGGTTTGATGATATCGCCTTCGTCCCGATAGGTCAGGGGATGTTTTTCATCCCATTGCCTGACCTGCTCCAGCCAGGGCTGATGTTTTTTTCTGATCGTCTCTGCGGAAAATTGCTTTGAGTCGTCAAACCAGCTGTTCATCGCCCGCAGGGCATGTTTGCAGTCGGCAACAATGGGAATATCAACGTCAACATTTTTGCTGATGGAGGTTGGGTCAATATCGATGTGGATAATCTCGGCATGGGGTGCAAAGGCATCCAGTCTGCCGGTTACCCGGTCATCAAAACGGGCGCCGACGGCGATAAGCAGGTCACTTTTGGCAACCGCCATATTGGAAGCATAACTTCCGTGCATGCCGAGCATGCCCAGGGAGAGCGGATTGGTTCCCGGAAAACCGCCAAGGCCCATCAGGGTCATGGTAACAGGCATCGTCAATTTTTCGGCCAGTTCCGTCAGCTCTTTGTTTGCATTGGAAAGAATGACACCGCCACCAATATATAAGACAGGACGTTTGGCTTTGAGACAGGCTTTACATGCCTTTTCAACCTGACCGGGATGGGGATCGACGGTTGGCTGGTAGGTCTTCATTTTAATTGGTTTTCTTTCAGGAAATGACATCATTGAAGCAACGACATCCTTGGGCAGGTCAATGAGCACCGGTCCCGGTCTTCCCGAAGCGGCAAGATAAAAGGCCTCGCGAATTGTTGAAACCAATTCGTTTGGATCACTGACAAGGTAATTATGCTTGGTGCATGGTCGTGTGATGCCGACGATATCAACTTCCTGGAAAGCGTCATTACCGATCAACGCCCTTGGGACCTGTCCGGTAAAGACCACAAGGGGTATGGAGTCCATGTAGGCAGTGGCAATGGCTGTTACCCCGTTGGTGGCGCCCGGGCCGGATGTAAGCAGCGCCACGCCGACTTTACCGGTCGCCCGCGCATAACCGTCGGCAGCATGGACGGCGCCCTGCTCGTGGCGGACAAGAACGTGTTTGATATCGGAATCGAGCAGTTCATCATACAGATCAATAACTGCGCCCCCCGGAAATCCGAAAATCGTATCAACACCTTCTTCATGCAGGCATTTTATAATGGCCTGCGAACCTGTTATTTTACTCATCGGGTTATCCTTTTAGGTTGTTGGCCCGGACGTTGCCGGCAGCCGAATTGGGTAAATATAAATCTATGTAAGGGGCCGGAAAAGAGAGTTATTCATTCTTCC
>CAZURY010000115.1:0-6576 GCA_964623145.1 uncultured Desulfobulbus sp.
ACCCTGTCGTCGGTACAGGGGCACGGCCGCCTGCAGGGTGATTTCGCTGCCGACAGCAATGGATTTTTTCTCGCACTCGGCGCGGAGCTGTTCGCAGGTATCGCGAACCCTGTTTTCAAACTCCTGTTGATGCATCTGCGAGTCCCTGGCAAATTTTTCCAGGGCCCTGTACATGTCTGCGGCCTGAAGCATGGAGGGCAGGGCCATCAGAAGCGCGAGAACGACTGCAATGGGAGAGGCTTTGACTCGTTGTTTCATTTCTCTCCTCCCTGACTTGTGGCCGCGGAAGTGGCCGGTCTGCCGGAAACGGCAAACCTGGATTGCGCCGTCTTCACCAGGCGACCGAAGGCCTCTTCGATCCTGGCCATGATGGTATCGAGTTTTACCTGCTCAAAGCGAAGATCGCCGGCTGCCTCATAGGTGCACGGCCTGGCCCTGTCCCGACACCGGGTATCGACAAAGGCAACGATATTGTCCTGGACGCTGGAGAGCAGATCAAGCTTATGGTTGGCCTGGTTGAAAAGTCTTTCCAGCAGGCCGAAATAGCGGTCGAAGTCCAGCATGACAGCATAGAGCTCCCGACGTTTGAAGCTCATCCTGGCGGCAGTGGAGGTATCAGTGGCCGCGACATCGTGCCATTCCCTGCCCTCTGCCTCTTCCGCCCTGGCCAGGTAGCTTGTCACATAGGCATCAACCCGGCAATATGTCTTGCCTACGGTTTGCTGGCTGTCGTCGATCCGTTGTTTGATCCCGGAAATTGATTCCCGGGTTTTTGCCAGCCGTTCTTTTAACGAGTCCAGGCTCTTGAGAACCTTTTTCTTCCTGCGGCGGATGTCCCTGTTCAAGATGGTTGTATTCACTTTTTCAAGTTCTTTGGTAATGGTGCCTATGGCCTTCCTGATCTGTTTGTTGTGAGCCGCCAGCGCCTTGACCACGTTAAATGTTTCCGTGTTTACGGCAAGGAGGTCTTTTTCCAACTGCTGCCAGTTTTCCTGCGAGGCGGCCTCTGCCTGGCAGGAGGAAAAGTACTCTCCCTGGATATGTTCGATGGTTGTAAGATCCGGGGCTTCGAGTACAGTGTCAGTTGCCGGTCCGGCTGGAGTGTCAAGGGCAAATGCTGCGACTGCTCCGGCAAGCAGCATGCAGAACTGGACAAGGATGAAAAAGAGGTGTTGTGATTTGCAATTTTTCATGGTGTTCTCCTGTAATGATGGTTTAACGGTTTGCAATTACCCGCCTATATAAACTGAACGCCGTTGAAATCGAGGCGCTGCTGATACTCTTCGATCTTCTGTTCGGCGTCGGCAAGTTGGCCTTCAAACCGCTCTTTTTTCTTCTGCAGGCGGGCCAGTTTGACCGATACGGCCTGGAGGGCAGCCTCTTTCTCGTTTGCGGCCTGCCGGAGGCGTTCATCATGTTTCTTCCTGGCTTTTGCATGCAGGGTGCGACGCTGCTCTTCAAGCTGGTTTAAATCTTTCCCGATCTTTTCCAGCAGCGGCTGGTATTTTTTACGTATATTCTCACGGTATATTTCAAAGCGTCCACGGGTGACCAACTCATCCGCGGGCGAGGTGGCCTGTCCAAGTTCTTTGCCCTCTGTTGCTGCAAGGGTAATGAGCTTTTTTTCCTGCTCTTCTTCCATCGTGGTCTGCCTGGCCTTGAGGGACGTGACTTGTTGATCTATTTCAGTATCAATCCTTGTCAGAGACCGAGCCAGTTTTTCAGACCAGGAAGTGTCCCGGTTATCTTGCTCAATTCTTTCTTTCTCGCGCTCGAGACGAGAGATGGGTGCGGCAAGGTGAAAAAGACGACTCCGTACCCGCCGAATAACAAGTTGCTGCCGTTGTATTCGATCCCGGATACGCTGCGCCTCACTGCCCCGTAAAAAGGTCACGAGCATGGGGACGAAGATGAACCCCAACGCTGCGAGATCGATGAAAAACGCCAGCAGCGCCTCCGGCCAGACATTACTGACATGCTTGCGGAGCAGGGCCGGAGTCATGCGGATTGCTGCAATGTCGGCCAGGTTGAACCCGGATTTAGCGGACATGAGGACAACCATTGACTCTTTACCTGCCTCGTTGCCGGTAAAGGCAAGTTGCAGATCGCCTATTAACGGCTCCAGCTCGGATAAGGCTCGATTCACAGCTTTTTGCGCGACGGTGCCGTCTCCGGAACGTCGCCGCTGTTTATACGTATGTAGAAACTGCAACATATCATCCAGATATTGCAACGCACGATTGAGAGTGGCCTGTGGAGCATCCTGATTTCCGGCATCCTCCAACAACGTTACCCAGGTTGATGCCTTATCGTAAAACATGGAACGGAGATCCTCGGGACCATATTCATTGCTGTTGATCAGCTCGGTAATCCCACTTCTCATTTTGTTGACACGACTTCGATAATCCTTTGCCGGGTCATCGGGATCGAAGGCCAGGTATAGCCTGTCCACCGATGGTTGGAGCAAATCAACATAATGGTGAAACTGGTTACAGATTGGACCGCAGCCACCAAGCTCTGTTTTTGCCTGCTCATCGGCCATCTTCACAAGGCTCTCATGGATTGTTTGCAGCATGGGAATATACTTTGAGCGGAAACGGTGATATCCGGCAATGATCGGCGTGGAATAATGGTCGAGTTCGGCAAAACGCTGTTCGATCTCCGTCCGAACCGCTGTCTGGGCGCAGAGAAATCTTGCATTCTGCAAGGGGGAGATGGCAAGCCAAAACAGGGAAAACCCGATCATGGCCAGCACGGCAACAGCTCGGGAAAGGCCTTTTTCCTGTTTTGCCATTACCGCGTAAGACTGGAGAACCACGGCAACAACCATGCCGCAAGCCACAAAACCTGCAGCGACAATCCAGGCCTTTAGAGGATCGGCCTGGATATAGTCGTTATACTTGGCCCACCCTGACCAGACCCCGGAGATGATGAGAAGGAGCGTGGACAGGAACGAGATAGCCAGATGCCCCCAATTAACCGGCTGTCCGTTTTCCACCCTGCCATCCAAACGGCGTCTTATAAGTAATGTAATGCCGACGGCTGCCAGGATAAGCAGGAGCGATGCACCGGCGCCCGGACGGCCAAGTTCAACTACCTTGCGGATAAATGTCTGCAGATCCATACTATTTCCCCTCCCCTGAGCGTCGTTCAAAGATTGAATAGCCAACGATAAAACCACCCACCAGTCCGACGATTTCATAACCCCACCGAACCACATAGGCAGTGATGGCGTTAAGATCGACCTGCTGGAACATGGCATCCTGTCCGGTCACCATAACCAGGATAAAGGCAAGGGCCGCAACCGCGGCTGTGGCTTCCAGAAGCCGCCTGGTTATCCTGTGACCAAAGCCGAACAGCAGGCCACAGATTCCTCCGATAAAAATCCGTTGCAGTACGGGATTCGTTAACATCGTATGCGTGTTCATTTCATCTCCTCCCTGGGGGTTAGGTTGATGCCATATTTTGTGCTGTTATCTATCCTGTGGTTTCCCGATTTTAAAAAATGCACGTTTTTTTATTTTTTTTTGAAAAGTATTTTTTTTAAAATCACACCGACCGGTTCTTCCTGTTGTCTTCAACGAGCAAAGTGGTTTCGTCATTTGATTCCATGCCGAAATTTTCACTCTTTTTTCTTCTTTTTTATCGATTTCATTTACCCCCCGCAGCCCATGCTCTAAATTTTTCTCGAAGTTACATGCACATACAAAAAGCGTCTCTGTAAAGACAAAAAAATGTGCCGGTTATCGTAAAAAAACCGCACTTTTTTGATGTGCGAAATCACTATAGGGGAAGAACCCATTAACGGAGAGACAACATGACCAGACAGGAAAAAATGGAATCTGCCCCGGTGGAATCAGCTGACAGGACAGCAGGAGAACAGGTGGATGACCGCCTGACGGCATTGACCGCTCAATCACCGGTGAACATTGCCAGGGTCAGAGAATTAACAAACCGCTTTGGCCTGGAACAGGCGGAAACCATCGCTCGAGCCATGCGAATTACTGTAAGCGCGGCTGCAGAACTTCTTGCAGCCATACAAAGAGAGGGGAGAGAACATGAAAAGAATTAAAAACAGAAATTATCTTTATCCGGCCGTTCAGGTAAACCAGAGCGATGACGGCAGCCTGTCTGCGGAAGCGGCCCTGAGGGTTCAGTCCTATCTTTCACCGCTGCTGCGTGATACGGCGGAGAAGGAGCAGGATAAAGATAAAATGCTTGCCGATAATTTTCATAGTCAGCTGGCATTGTGTACTGCGCTTGGCCAATGGCCGGCCAACACCATGTTGCGACTGAATATAACAACCATCCCTAATGCAGACTTTCCCATGGAGGGACGGATAGAGACAAACCTGGTGGTGACGGTGACCGGAGATGACAGAACTGATGTGATCGCCGAGGTACTTGCCCGTCATTCGGCCCTTAGCGCCCTGGCTCTCAATTTCCTGGGAGAGGTCGAGATGGTACCTGTTACCGATGAAAAACAACTTGCCGATATCCTGCATCCGTTTGATCCGGTTGCGGTCACGGCCATCGGTCGTCGTCAGGAACATCTGACAGTATCCCGGCCAAGGGATACAGGGCGGGCGGCCATAGGATTTCTGCACAGCGGGGGAAAGGAAAATCACATCAGCCGGAAGGGAACGGTCATTCCCTACTGTTTTCCATGGAGTCAGATAGATCCCGGGAAGGGCAATCTTGCCCGGCTCACCGATGCATTACTGGCCACACCGTCGCCGCTCTGGTACCAGGTACGATTGCGGCCCTGCAGCACAAAGGCCCCAATCCTTGCTGAAAAACGGGAAAGTTTGCAGAAATGTGAAGAACTGCTTGCCGGCGTCACCTGCGAATCCCTTTTTACAGCGCAGATCAAAGCCCTGCGCGATGCCCTGGCCGAACGGTTGCAGGAATTAAGTGCAGGCGGATTTGAAGCGGCAGCCTTTTTATGCTCCCCGGTGGAAATAGACGATGCGTTGACCGGTGCTGCCGCAGCCATTCTCGCGCCGGAAACTTCCGCCGCCATGGAGGCGAAAATATCTCTTTTCGGCGGTTTCCAACTCAACCGGGTCGCTAGCAAGGACTTTCTTGATCCATTGTTTGTCCGGGAAAAAGAACCCTACTCGCCGGTGGAACTGGCGTTTCTGCTGCGCTTGCCCTATCCCCTGAAACGTGATATCTGCGGTCTGCCCATTAGAGACTACCGCACAACCTGGGTGCGTCCCGATCTCCTGACAAACTGTTCGGCGGCCGAGATGGTGCTCGGTGATAATATTCATCGCGGATTCAGCAGGGAAATCAGGTTAAGCACCGAGGACCGCATGCGCCACACCTGCATATTCGGCCAGACAGGCACGGGCAAGAGTACGCTGCTGGCCAACATGGTTGTCAGTGATATCGAAAACGGCTTTGGTCTCTGCCTGATCGATCCCCATGGGGACCTGGTAGAGGATGTGTTGCACAGATACCCAGAGCATCGACGGGAAGACCTGGTGTTGATCGACATGATGGATAGCGATCATGTGATGCCCATGAACCTGCTTGCCTGGCAGCGGCCGGACGAGCGGGATTTCCTTATCGATTCGCTTTATACCTGGCTGGATGCGACTTATGATATGCGGAATACGGGCGGGCCGATGTTCGAGCTCTATTTCCGTACTTTTCTACGTGTGGTTATGGGAGACGAGCCAAGACAAAACTGGACCCCCACCATTAACGATTTTATGCGCGTCTTTAATGATCGGAATTTCCGGAGGTTTTGTGAAGAAACTATTTGTGACGACCAGGTTCGTTACATGATTTCTCAGGCTAAAAATGCCGGGAGTGATGCCAGTATGGATAATGTGTCGCCATATATTACCAGTAAACTCAACCGTTTTACTTTAGATCACAGCATGAAGCGCATGGTTGGTCAGGAAAAAATGATTATTGATTTCCACGATGTTATGAATAACGGTAAAGTCCTGCTGGTCAATCTCGGTCGGGGCAAATATGGCGAATCCATCACCGGCCTGATCGCCTCCCAGCTCGTTTCCCGGTTTAAGGCAGCGGCCATGCATCGGGTCAATGTGCGACCGGAGGATCGTCGAGATTTTTTTCTCTATGTGGATGAGTTCCAGAATATCGCCAACAATGATTTTGTCAGTCTTTTGTCGGAGGCAAGAAAATTTCGCCTGGGTCTTATCCTTGCCAACCAGTATGCGGAACAACTCGATGCCGGTAAATACCCTGGACAGCAATCCGTGTTGCAGGCCATTCTCGGCAATGTCGGCGCCATGATCAATTTCCGGCTCGGCATCAGGGACGCGGAAGAACTTGAATCCGTATTCTTTCCGGAATTTAACCGGTTTGACCTTATCAGCCTGCCCATGGGCCACTGTTATGCAAGCCTGAAAACCGGCGGCAGCAGACCGTTGACATTGAGCATCAAAACACGGTACCAACCCACCAGGGTACGCCCGGATCATATACGTTCGTTAAAAGCGCTCTCCAACAGCAAATATGCCATTTCCGTTGACCAGGCAGATAAAAATATCAAGGAACGAAATGCAAAAATTGATGACCTGATCGAGGGATCAG
>CAZURY010000116.1:0-6503 GCA_964623145.1 uncultured Desulfobulbus sp.
AAAAATTACGGCGCAATATTACGTCATTTCATTGTTGACGCGACACTGGCTTGGGTGACCCGCAGAGCATGCCCGGCGACAACAGATCGGTTAAAAAAACAAGCAAAAATATTTTTTTTAACCGAAAGCGGATAATCTGTCAAGCATGAAGACAGGCATTCCTGATACAAACCATCAAACCTCTGAAATCGCATCAACAACCTTATCCATCAGCTCCGGGGTATCCGCCTGCATACAGATAATTGAGGATTTACGAGGCAGAATTTTTTTCATCAGACCGGTGAGTACCGTTTTTGGTCCAAGCTCAACAAACAATTCGATCCCGTCTGCCACCATATTATTAATGATATCATACCAACGGACACGGGAGGCTATCTGCCTGGCCATAATGGCACGTATCTCCACGGGATCCTCTGCAGATGAGGCCGTTGCATTAAACAACAACGGTACCTGTGGGGATTGAAAGGAAATATCATCCATAAATGCGGCGAAATCCTCCACAGCTCCTGCAACAAGGGGACTGTGGTTGGCTACACTTACTTTTAAAGGGATCACCCGGCCACCCCTATCCTGACAAAGCGCCCCCACATCATCAAGTCCCTTAACGTCGCCGGAAATGACAACCTGCTTCTCAGAATTATGATTGGCGACGACGACTATTCCACCACCTGTATAACTCTTAATAATTTCATCCACCTCTTCAACATTCAGTCCAAGAACCGCACGCATCCCGCCTGGATTTTTCCTGCCTTCGCGTTCCATCAGCTCGCCTCTCTTGGCCACCAGTCGCATTGTGTCCTTCAGGTTGACCACTCCGGCAGCGTGCAGGGCCGGATATTCCCCCAGACTATGGCCGGCCACCCGGGCAGGGGAAAAATCCGGGAGCCTGCTCATGAGGTATTGATAACAGGTAAGATCAACGATGGTCAGGGCGGGCTGCAGATTCAAGGCTCTGGTCAACTCTTCCAGGGGACCCTCAAAACAAAGCTTTTCAAAGTCGAGGTTACAGATTTCACCTGCCGTTGCAAAGAGCTGTCCGGCCTGCTCAGACTGTTCAACAAAGGCCTGCCCCATGCCCACATATTGTGAGCCTTGTCCGGGAAAGAGAAGCGCTGTTTTTTTCATATTTCTATTATTTCCTGATTATTAGCTCAGAGATTATTACGTCGGTAAAACAGTTATCTTTTCTGTTCGGCCCCTTTGGAGGCCAGAAGAAAATTCATCAGCAAAATGAGCGACACCCCTATTGTTATGGCAGAATCGGCAACATTAAAGGCCGGCCAGTGATGGCCGGCAATATAAAAATCAAGAAAATCAACAACCGAACCGAGCCTAACCCGATCCAGCAGATTGCCGACGGCGCCACCGCCAATCAGTGCGAGGCCAACTGTATACCAATGGCTTTGGTCCTTAATCCTTTTATGGATAAAAAAAATTGCCGTCAGGGCAATAACGGCAACACCAATAAAAAAAACCTGGCGCAACCAGCCCGGATGCCCTGCCAGAATGCCAAATGCCGCCCCTGTATTGGTCAAATAGGTAAGGTTGAAAAATCCGGGGATAATTCCCAGGGATTCATACAAAATAAAATGATGTACCACCCATGCCTTGGTCAGTTGATCAAGCACAACAACCAGGAAAAAACAGATTGCAAAAAGCACGGCTAACAGCTCAGTTGCTTAAGGTTTGAACTACATCCAGGCAACGGGCACACAGGGTCTGATGCTCTGCATCCTTACCCACGGATGACTCAATGACCCAACATCGTTCGCATTTTGCACCAACGGCGGGACGAACAGCAACGGTCAATTCGGTCAGGATTTCCCCGGTGCCGAGTTTCATTTCCTGCCCCTGTTCAAGATTATCCACAAGTCGCAGGCTGGAGACGATGCAGAGCTCTTTAATCAAATCAATATTATCCTGCAGGAACTTTTTTAAATCCGAATCACCGGACTGGAGGAGGACCTCGGCATCAAGCGAAAGCCCAATAACCTTATCACGCCTGGCAGCTTCAAGAACTTTAGTGATCTCACTGCGAACCTGCAACAGTTGTTGCCAGCGCCGGTCCAGCTCAGGATCGACTGCAATATCATCAACGTTGGGCAAGTCGGCAAAGAAGATGGAATCCTCGAGTGGAGCATCCTGAGTAAGCCCGTGAAAATGTTCCCAGGCCTCAGCAGTGGTAACGCAGAGAATAGGAGCCATCATACGGAGCAGACCGTCAAGGATCCTGTAAATCACGGTCTGGGCGGCCCTGCGCTTTGGATCATCGGCCAGAGAACAGTACAGCCGGTCTTTGAGAATATCCATGTACAGGCTGGAAATAATGGTCCCGCAAAAATTATGCAGACCATGGTAGATGGCATGAAATTCATATTCTTCATATGCCCTTGTCACTCGCCGAACCAACTCCGCATAGCGACTGAGCGCCCAATGATCAATCTCAGCAAAGGCCTCGGGAGAAACCGCATGTTGTTTTGGATCAAAATCAGCCAGGTTACTGAGCAGGAAACGAATAGTGTTGCGCATCTTCCGGTAGGCATCGGAAACGTGCTTCAGGATCTCATCGGAGACCTTGACATCATCCTGATAATTCTCACTGGCAACCCAGAGACGCAATACTTCTGCGCCGTACTTGTCAATTACCTCCTGGGGAGCAATGACATTGCCGACGGACTTGGACATTTTTTTTCCCTGCCCATCCACTACATAGCCATGGGTCAATACACCTTTATACGGTGCACGGCCACGGGTACCCACCGAGGTCAACAGTGAGGACTGAAACCAGCCCCGATGCTGATCACTGCCCTCAAGATACAGATCCGCCGGAGAGCGAAGCTCAGGCCGTCGCTCAAGAACCGCTGCATGGCTGGTACCCGAATCAAACCAGACATCAAGAATGTCCGTTTCCTTACGAAAACTCCCGGAGCCGCAACCACAGCGAGCAGTACCGACAAAGTCCTCTGCTTCATATTTAAACCAGGCATCGGCGCCCTCCCGGGCGAACAGTTTCTCAATCCTGGCACAGACTTCCTGATCTTTAAGAACCTCTCCACACTCGCTGCAGGTCAACACCGTCAACGGCACGCCCCAGGAGCGCTGTCGGGAAAGACACCAGTCCGGACGGGATTCCACCATGCCATAGATACGCTGCTTGCCCCAGGCCGGTGTCCAGGTGACTTCATCAATGGCCTGAAGCGCTTTTTTGCGTAGTCCGTTCTTTTCCATGGAGATAAACCACTGCTCAGTGGCCCGATAAATTACCGGTTTCTTGCACCGCCAGCAATGGGGATAGCTATGGACAATATCGGTCTTTTTAACCAAAGAACCGGCAGCGGCCATATCTTCATTTATTTCGTCATTAACGTCCGGGATCTGCTTACCCTGATATTTACCGGCCTCTGCGGTATAACAACCGGCATCATCCACGGGCGAAAGGACCTCCAGTTCATACCGAAGGCCTGTCAAATAATCATCAGCGCCATGGCCTGGTGCGGTATGAACGCATCCGGTTCCGGAATCAGCCGTCACATAGTCGGCCAGCACCAGCAGGGAATCACGCTCCATAAATGGATGGCGACATTTTTTCCCTTCCAGCTCTGCTGCGCTGAAAGTGGCTATAACCCGGTAATCCTCAATGCCGAATTCCGTGAAACATTGCTCAACAAGCTCTTTGGCAAGTATCCACACTTCATCTCCTGTCTGCACAGCAGCGTAGACAAAATCGGGATGAAAGGCCACCCCCATATTTGCCGGCAAGGTCCAGGGAGTTGTGGTCCAGATCAACACGAAAACCTGACGATTGGACAGCTCAGGCGCTATCTTGCCGGGATCATCCCGCAACGGAAATTTCACATAGATAGAAGGCGAGGTATGGTCGGCATAATCAACTTCCGCTTCGGCCAGGGCAGTATTGCAGGTAGAGCACCAGTAGACAGGCTTTCTCGAACGAACAACAGATCCCGAAAGGAGAAACTTGTTGAATTCACGTGCAATATCAGCCTCATACTGCAGATTCATTGTCAGATACGGATCATCCCAGTCTCCAAGAACACCCAATCGTTTAAACTGTTTTTTTTGCGTTTCAATCCACTTTTGGGCGTACTTTCGACAGGCGCCGCGTTTGGCTAACAGAGGAATGGTGTTTTTCTTCTCTCCCAGTTCCTTGTCCACGTTGTGCTCAATGGGCAGACCATGACAATCCCAGCCCGGCACATAAGGGGCATCAAAACCGGCCATTCTTCGGGAACGAAGAATAATGTCTTTAAGTACCTTGTTAAAAGCAGTGCCAAGATGAATATTGCCATTGGCATAAGGTGGGCCGTCATGGAGAATATAGCGGGGACGGCCTTTGGTCGCCTGCTGCAGTTTATGATACAAATCTTCCTTGTCCCAGCGCTTAAGATACATCGGCTCCTTCTGGGTCAGGTTGGCCTTCATTTTAAATTTGGTTTTGGGAAGATTTAAAGTGTCCCGATAATCCATGGTCTTACTCATAATTGCTGGTTCGTAAAATGTTTATGCTGTGCATGCCATGCGTGGCGGAATTTTTTCCGGATAACCTTCAGGTAACCTCCGGATAACCCTGAGGATAAAAAGCTGTTCATACCCGCACCGGAAATCATTTACCGTGGGCGGCAACCGGAATTCCTTGTGCAGCTTCGCCTGTCCAAGGCCCCGCCATGCCGGTTATATATTGGAGCCGAACAATCAAATCCGGCAAAAAAGAGAGAATTTTACCAAGTAGGGGGGAAGTTGCAAGGGAAAAGGAGCAATAGCGACTGCTGAGCAAGAAAAAGATTGGCTCCCGGCCTGCAGAATAAAGGCCGGCAATCAAAATTCAATTCCTTTTTGAGCCTTGATACCTTTTTTATAAGGATGCTTGATCTCGCGCATCTCGGTGACCAGATCAGCAGCTTCAATCAGTCCCGGACTCGCATCACGACCGGTAATAACCACATGCATATCATGTGGACGCAATGCAAGGCCTGCAAGCAATTCCTTTTCACTGATCATATCATAGGCAACCAGATAGGTGAGTTCGTCGAGGATAACCAGCTGATGACGATTGGACCGAAAAAGATCACAGCTAAATTGCCAGGCCTTACGCGCCTGGGCAATATCCTTGTCCAGGTCTTCTGATTTCCAGGTAAACCCACGGCCCATCACATGAAAGTCAAGCTGATCGGAAAACCGTTTTGCCGCTTCGAGTTCGCCATACTTCCAGCTTCCTTTGATGAACTGGACGACCGCCACACGTTGTCCGTGCCCAAGCGCCCTGAATGCCAGACCAAGGGCAGCAGTAGTCTTTCCTTTGCCATTGCCGGTAAAAACGAGCAATAGCCCCTTGCGGGATCTTTGTTGTTTCGATTTCATTTCCTGCCCCTGCCGATTATAGTGGTGGCCCCTTTCCTCACCCCTTCATCAAGTGGTCGACCATGCAGGCGGACGTATTCATACAAAACGATTGAGGCGGCTATACTGACATTTAAACTCTGCACATACCCCCACTGGGCAATGGAAAGGGAGCGTATTTCAGGGTATTCGGCCCGATTGAAGCTTAAGCCGAACTCTTCATGACCAAAGATAAAGGCCGCCTGTTCCGGCAGGTCCTGCCTGCCAAGCAAGCTCTGTTGACCTGGTTCCAGGGTGATGCAGGTGTAACCGCGAGCAGTTATTGCCCGGTAACAGGCGTCAAAATTTTCATGATGAAAAAAGGGCAGCCAGCGCACCGATCCCTTGGCAGGTTCAGGATCAAAATATTCGATATTTACCAGGTGTATTTCCCGGATACTGAAAGCCTCGGCCGTTCTGAATATCTTGCCGATATTGAAATCGGGCTTCAGGCCGTCAAGCACGACAATGCAGGGATGTATCCCGGGTGCGGCATCCACCTTATTCCTGCGCACCGCCTTGGCAAAACGAGCCTGCATATCGAGTTTTCGATTAGATCTACGACGCATGGTTTCACTTGCAAAGAATCTACTTTTCTGACACAGTATGTATATCTCAAAAACATCCCTGTACTACCATGAAAAGATTGCACTCTGCCAGGGTAAAACAAAAATTTCAGGAGTCCGCCTTGACAAAAACCAATACCTGCTGCCCACTTTGCGGGCAACAAAAAAAATTACAGCCTGCCGGCGCCAGGCAGCTCTGTTCAACCTGCAAGGCTATTGTCAGTTCTGTTAGAAACCACCCGGAAGAGATCAAGAAGGCGTGGTGTGAGCTCTATGACGAGCCGATCCTGCCGCGTGCCGCCGGGCACCCGATAAGGGACGAGGGAGAATTGCCGGATGTGCTGGATGGGAAACGCTATCGGACCGTGGACAGGGAAAACAACAAATGGTATCTTTCGGTCAGCGAAGTGGAGGGCAGCCCGGTGGAGGTCTTTGCTTCCACCGCCTTTGATCGCGATAACGAGCTGCAGTCACGCATATCCAACCTGACGACCATCACCCGCCTGATATCACTCATGCTGCGTCATATATTTCTTGGCGAAC